>JBIOGX010000066.1:0-9944 GCA_044448445.1 Chitinophagales bacterium | reverse complement strand
GCTGATAGCCTTAGTGGTTATACAGTTTTTCCATCCCGAAAAAAATGCAAATGCTACTGTTTCCCCGCAGGACATTACCGTTATGTACCCTATGCCCGACAGTGTGCACCAGCTTTTGCAAAAAGCATGCTACGATTGCCATAGTAATAACACAAAATACCCCTGGTACTTCAATATACAACCTGTAGCCTGGTGGCTGAATGACCATATCACAGAAGGAAAAAGAGAATTAAACTTTTCGGAATTTGGCAGCCGTACACTATCAAAACAGGCTAAAAAGCTAAAGAAACTCGCGAAGGAAGTAAAGGAAGAAGGAATGCCATTAGACAGCTATACATGGATACATAAAGAAGCTCGCTTAACAGACGGAGAGAAAAATACGATAATTGACTGGGCGACTAATTTATCGCAACAAATAGCCGCACAGGTACCACCTGAAAATAAATAAGAAAGGGAAAGGAAATGTTCCCTCCCCTTTCTTTGAATATATTATTTACTGAACCGCAGAAGGGGCTTTATCAGCCTGTAATGCAGCCATTGCTTCATTATAATTCTTCCAGTTTGTGTTTGGATGTGCCATGCGGTTTGAAGGTGAAATAACCACTACTCTAAACATAGTACCAGATGGAGAAGCAGGAGTACTACCGTCTGAATTTTGAACATATATACTAAAGCCCCCATCGTAGAAATCAAAAACGGTAGATGTAATTCCACTTATGTCAGGCAAGTTTGTCCAATCATTAGTGCCATATGATTTAAATATCTCGACAATACCCTTATCAACTACACTTGTTGTAATATCCTGATCGGTATAATCAACATAATACAAATGGTTCGTTGAGCTATATGTCCACGGATTAGGTGTGAATGGGGCTGAGCCGAGAACATTTGCATTCCCTTGTGGACCTTGGGATCCCGTTGCTCCCGTTGCCCCCGTTGCTCCCATAGGACCTTGCGGGCCTGTTTTTGTACAACTGTTGAAAGTCAATAAACTACCGGCAAGTAAAATGAGCAATATTTTTTTCATTGTTTAGTGTGTTATTTCGTCCCGGCTCCTGAACGAATGTTATAAATGACTGACGTGGAACCGTAGCATAACGCTAACGTCATATACTCAAACAAATTTAATGCCAATAATATTAGCAGGATGTTAAAACCAATTATTCCTGCGTTTTCGGGTATAAGGCAGATTGCGCTAATTTTTAGTTGCCCCGGCCTTTAGGTCGGGGAGTGAATAAATAATAAAGAGGCTTCAGCCAAAATTACTCGCGTTATAAGAACTGTGCTGTGAATTTCGGCTAAAGCCGTGGCATTTGCATTATTTCCCCCGACCTAAAGGCCGGGGCAACTAAAGTTCATTTCTTCATTGTGCAATTTGTCCTACACCCGTTTTTTCCCATTTTTCTTTACGACAGAAGGCCTGATAAATCTATCAGCCATCTTTTGTTCATTGGCGGCGGTTATTATTTCCTCTATTCTTTTGGCCTTTTTTCCCTCATCCTTTGCATTATGAATGTAATAGAGAATATATTTCCGGTTAGTATTACTTAGTGTATCAAAGAATTTTTTCGCTTTTTTATTGGCTGCGAAGACTTTTTTTAATTGCGGTGGAATGGTGAACGATTCTATGTGATCGAGCTTATTCCATGTGCCATGATGTTTTGCAGCTTCTATTTTTTCATGGCCTGCGGGGGTCATCAGGCCTTGCTCTGTGAGCTTTTCCACACGTTCTTTGTTCAGCTTTGACCAGCTACTTTTAGGGTTACGTGGAGTAAACAATTGCATATAGCATTGCTCATCAATAGGATTTAAAGTGCTGTCTATCCACCCGAAACAGAGCGCTTCTTCTACGGCATCAGCATAAGGCACACGCGTTTTGCCGCTGTCTTTTTTGTAGTAGATCAGCCATATACCGGAAACCGTTTTGTGATTTTTTTCCAGCCATTTCCGCCAGGCCTTGCGGTCTTTAGCGTAATACGAGTCGTAAGTCATAAGTTGTGAGTCGTAAGTTGTTGGTAAAGTTATACTGTTTTGCTTTTTTACTTAAATCTTGGGTGATATTTTTCCAATGTCTGGCGCAGGTAGCCACGGTCCAGGTGGGTATAAATCTCGGTGGTGGTAATGCTTTTATGGCCCATCATTTCCTGCACAGCACGCAGATCAGCGCCGCCTTCTACCAGGTGTGTGGCAAAGGAATGTCGCAAAGTATGGGGATGTATCTTTTGCTTCAGCCCTATCTTTAACGCAAGTTCTTTTAGTATCATAAATACCATTACCCGTGAAAGCTTTCCACCTCTGCGGTTGAGGAACAATATATCCTCGCTGTCCTTTTTTATAACAGTTATATGGTTACGTACATGGTCTTTATATAGCTTTATGTGCTTTATCGCTACATCTCCTATCGGAACAAGGCGCTCTTTATTGCCCTTACCCACTACTTTCACAAAACCAACGTCAAGGTATAGATTAGTGATACAAAGGCCAATGAGTTCGCTTACGCGGAGGCCGCAGCTATACATGGTTTCCAGCATGGCATGATTGCGCACGCCTTCCGGCTTGCTATGGTCTATTGCCGCAAACAATTTATCTATCTCCGCCAGGCTAAGTACATGCGGCAGCGACCTTTTCATCTTTGGAGCGTCCAGTAGTTCTGTAGGGTCTTTACTGATCACTTCTTCGAGCAAAAGATAGCCGAAAAATGATTTTAAACCACTCAGTACACGCGCCTGCGTAGCAACAGAAAGCTCAAGCTCATTGATAAGGGCAAGCAGGGATTGTAAATGCTCCCGCGTAACACGCTCCGCACTCACACCGGGATAAGCATCCTGTATATGGTCGCGAAGCATAGCTACATCATGAAGATATGCCTCCACTGTATTGTCAGACATAGAGCGTTCTAACTGCAGATATGCCTTAAAGCCTTTCAGGTACGAATCCCACATGAAATAATGTGCAAATGTAATTAATGTGCAAATGAGTAAATGTGAAAATATGCAAATTGGTGCTACTTTTACCTTTCTGCCGTCAGGCAGGCATTTTCACATTTACTAATTTGCATATTTTCACATTATTATGTTACACCTTGCCATTGTTAACGGACCTAACCTGAATTTACTGGGCACACGTGAGCCGGAAATATACGGGCTTCAAAACTTCGACCATTCCCTTGCGCAGCTCAGGGAACGTTTCCCATTGGTGAATATACATTGTTATCAAAGCAACGTAGAAGGAGAACTGATCAACTATTTGCATAGCTGTATGGGAAAAGTAAATGGCATAATCCTTAATGCCGGGGCATACACACACACCAGCATAGCCCTTGCAGATGCGGTCAGCGCCATTGGCATACCAGTGGTAGAGGTACATATCTCTAATGTACTCGCACGGGAAGAATATCGTAAAACCTCATTCATAGCCTCCAAATGTGTAGGTTCTATCAGTGGATTAGGTATGGCTGGTTATGCCCTTGCCGTACAATATTTTGTGGACATTTTTGTATAAAATCAGAGAAACTGCGCCTTTAAAACATAAGAAACTGCAACCGCGTCTTTGCGTGAAATTTTCTATCCTCTGAAACCACGTAGGAAATCAACTACATTCATTCTCTTTTTACTTTCCTGCTGCAGTTCATCTACATAAAGCCAGCCGTCAACCGCGGCAAAGCGCAGGTAAGATGTGCCGTTTGTATCATAAGCGCCGGGCATTGCTGAATGGGCTTCCTGCCGGTAATGCGCTGTGTATATTTTTACTGATCTGTCGCCGAGAAAGGTATATGCCGCAGGGTATGGCGACAAGCCTCTTACAAAATTGTTTATCTCTGCTACCGGCCTGTTCCAGTTTATATGCAAATGTTCTTTAAATATTTTTGGCGCGTGTTTTATGTTCTGTTCCGCAATTGCATCTTGCGGTGTCTCCTGTATAGTGCCATCTGCAAGGCCCTTTATCGTTTTCACTAATAGTTTAGCGCCTGCAGCCATGAGTTTATCATGCAGTGTGCCTGCATTGTCACCGGGAAGTATCGGTACTTTTTGCCGCAATAAAATATCCCCGGTATCAATCTCCTGTTTTAGTTTAAAAGTGGTAACGCCTGTTTCTGTGTCTCCGTTGATAATTGCCCAATTGATGGGCGCAGCGCCTCGGTATTGCGGCAATAGCGAGCCATGCACATTGATTGTACCCATTGGCGGCATGTTCCATACTACCTCAGGCATCATACGAAAGGCTACCACTACCTGCAGATCAGCATTGAGGCTTTTTAGCTGCGCTAAAAAATCAGGAGTTTTCATCTTTTCAGGCTGCAACACAGGCAAGCCTTTAGCTACGGCATATTGTTTTACCGCCGACTCTTGTAACTGCCTGCCACGCCCTGCCGGTTTATCAGGCATGGTCACCACAGCAACAACATTTGCTCCCGCGTTCACCAATGCGCTAAGTGATGCTACCGCGAAACCGGGAGTACCAAAGAATACGATACGTAGTTGCTCAAATGTTTTCATTCGTGCTGCAAAATAAGATTTTCCCGGCAGGCGTTTATTTTCCCTGTTTTTGTTGTTGTGGCGGTTGCTGTTGAGTTTGCTGCTGGTTTTGTTGCGCTTTTGCGAGTTCCTGGTTTAAAATGTTAATCGCATTTCGCGCCATAGCGTAATTGGGTGATAGCCTCAGGGTAGCCTGCCAGGAAGCAAAAGCCTGGGGATATTGTTTATTTAAATAAAAAGCAACTCCTAAGTTGTAATACGATTCCGCCAGTTTAGGGTGATTAGGATACAGTACCGAAACCTTGTCAAAATTCATTTTGGCGCTATCCGGTTGCCCTAATTTGAAATAAGCAATCCCTTTGTTCAGGTATGCAGCTACATAAGTAGGATGCAGCGATGTGGCTTTATTCAGCAATTGTACGCCCTTAACCAAATCTTCGTTTTTCTTTTTCGGGTCTTTTTCAAAATCCGCCATGTCAATGAGGGCTGCTGCCACATTACCATTCACCAACACACTGTTAGGAACTACATCAAGATCATGGGAGAATAAGGTAAAGTCATTTTTCCAATCGGCATTCCGCGCAACAGTTTTAAAGCCGCTCCAGGTGATTATAATCACCATAAAACCCGCCAGCGCCAGCCTGCCGGTAAGCGTCGGCTTTATCTTTTCCATACCCTTATACAGAAACCAGGCTAAAGCTATGGAAAATCCGAGTGATGAATGGTAAATAAGCCGCTCACCCATGGTAGCGCCGATGTCGAACACAATATTGCATACCAATACGAGGTGCAAAAGATAAAATGCAATTGCGAAACAAAGTACGCGTGCCCCTGTAAGTGGAACTACTGATGCAAACTTTACATTTGCGATCTCCAAATTTCCTCTCTGTTGAGCAACCTTTTTAAAAAACATAAACATTGCGGCTATCAATCCGCCATGTACGATCAATGATAACCACACCAACGGGTGTGAAAAATCTTTATATGGGATCTGGTTATAAGAATAGTCAGCCGATAAAGGGTAAGGATAAATGAGCAACTTCAGGTAATTTAAAGTGGTAGCTATTTCTGTAGCTAATTTCTCGGTACTTGACGCCAGCAAATATGGATTGTTCAATATCTCATCATTGGAATTTTCTGCCTGTGGCCCTACAATAGTTGACCTTATATAAAGATAAAGCCCCACCACCAGGAGGTATGGCAGTGTTGCCATAATGCTCTTTTGTATCGTGAACCTGTTAAACAGATAAAAGGCTAACGGCAACAACACAATCATAGTTATCGCATATTCTTTCGACAGGAACGCGAAAAAGAAACTCAGCAGTCCTGCACCCAATAACCATTTATGTTTTTGTTCCTGGTACTTAAATGCGAAAATGAAAGTCAGGCACATGAACAGGATGGACATTATCTCATCGCGGCTCTTCACATTAGCGACGACCTCTGTATGGATGGGATGAATAGTAAAAATTATTGCAGCTATTAAAGCTATTATAGGATTGCTTTTAAATACTATGTAACGCAGGAAATACAATACAACTACAACAGATAAGGTAAACCAAAGAACATTAAACAAGTGCCGGATGTGCATTTGCTGAAAAACCTTATTCCCTTTAGGCCCACGTACCCCGAAAGACATTTCATTAGCTATCACACTGTCAATCTTGCTCTTAGGTGTGGCGCCGAAGAATTGCTGCTCTATTGCAAAAGTAACAATGGACAATGGCCTGTAACGTCCTCCCGATAACTGGTTGGTAGAATTAAATTGCTTATAATAGCTGTCATAAGCGTCTTTGGTAAGTATATCATGTATTCCTGCAAATCCCTCTAATACATACTCGTTTTTTATTATAACTATACTATCATCATGCGCAAATTCATTATTAAAACTATTGATATAGAATCCAAAGGCAAGGATAGCTACTATTATAGCTTGTATTTTAAATTCATACAACCAGGCGGGTATTAGCGAATCCTTAATAACAGGAGTAACAGGTATGCTTTCAACAACAGGCGCCTGCTTTTGTTTGTTAACCGGGGCAGGCTTATTATTAGTTTTCTTGGCCATTATCAATAAGTGATAGCCAAATGTAAAGTAAAAAGTCAAAATTCAAAACTGTCTTTTAAAGATATACTAAGTAGAATTCGTGCAATTGAACAAAATGATGAATTATTTTCTTATAAAGGGAAACAAGTGTGGTAACATTCCCTTTTGTTATTGTTTACCGCTTCAATGAAAAGAAAAAGATTATCCGGATAGTTTCTGTGTTTCATACCGCACAAAATCCCAAAAGGGAATATTAAAACCCGGAATAACCATATAAATAACACCGGTCATTCGACTATTCCCCCCTAAATTTGCAGACCACCGCCGTGGCTATAGCCTTCGTTGAAACTATGGCTATTGAAAAAAGCTATGGCGGGAGCGGAGTATTTATGGCAGAGAAGAAAACAACAGGTGTCAAAAGCGCTAAGAAAAAAGAAGCCCCCAACACTATTAAGACGGTCAAACATATAGAAGGCATATCAGCTCCTGAAGTGGAGCATCATACAAAAGGCGAAAGCCGGTTACCGAACACCCATGATGCCATATTCATTAAGGGCGCGCGCATGCACAACCTTAAAAATATAGATGTATCCATACCGAGAAATAAATTAGTAGTGGTAACTGGTGTGAGTGGCAGCGGCAAATCATCGCTGACCATGGATACTTTATTTGCGGAAGGCCAGCGCCGCTATGCGGAAAGCCTGAGCGCTTATGCAAGGCAGTTCCTGATGCGCATGGATAAGCCGGATGTGGACTACATACGTGGTATATGCCCCGCAATAGCCATTGAGCAAAAAGTAACCACACGAACACCCCGCAGTACCGTTGGCAGCATGACGGAGATATATGATTACCTCCGCCTGTTGTTCGCACGTATCGGCAAAACATACTCACCTGTAAGTGGTAAGGAAGTAAAGAAGGACACGGTAACTGACGTAGTAGAATTTGTACGCTCCTTACCAAAGGGCGCGAAAGTACAGTTCATTGTTCCATTAGTATTACGCTACAAACGTAGCGTGGAGGAAGAGCTAAACATACTGATGCAAAAAGGTTTCAGCCGCATCTATATACCAACTATTGACAAACAGCCCATACGTATAGAAGATGTACTTGCCGGAACAATTAGTATTGGTAAGGCCAAAGCCAACCTGCTCATAGACAGGATAGTGGTAAAAGAAGAATTTGATGAAGACGACCTGCATCGCCTTGCAGATAGCATTCAGACTGCATTTTATGAAAGCGAGGGCGAATGTCTTGTAGAAGTTGACGGGGAAAAGATACACACGTTCAATAACCGCTTTGAAGCGGATGGTATCATTTTTGACGAGCCTTCACCCAACTTATTTTCATTCAATAATCCTTTTGGAGCCTGTCCTGCCTGCGAAGGTTTCGGGCAGACACTGGGTATAGATGAGGGACTCGTAATACCCGACCCACGGCTCAGTGTACATGAAGGGGCCGTAGCCTGCTGGCGGGGCGAAAAGATGAGCGAGTGGCAGCAAGCCTTTATCAAGTCAGCAGCAAAATATAACTTTCCCATACACAAGCCGGTCGCTGACCTTACAGCAGCCGAACACAAATTACTATGGGAGGGCAACGACAAAGTCAGCGGTATCCGCGACTTTTTCAGCATGGTAGAGCAAAACCTTTACAAGGTGCAATACCGTGTCATGCAGGCGCGCTACCGCGGGCGCACTATATGCCCAACATGCAAAGGAACACGACTGAGAAAAGAAGCTTTGTATGTGAAGGTGAATGACACAACTATCGCTGATCTCATGTTCCGCCCTGCCGATGAACTTTACGCCTGGCTGCAGGATACTAAACTAAGTGAGCATGATCATGCCGTTGCCAAACGTATAATGATAGAAATAAACCAGCGCATGAAAACGCTGTTGGATGTTGGGCTTAGCTATCTGTCGCTGAGCAGGCTCGCGAATACGTTATCAGGAGGAGAAAGCCAACGCATACAGCTCACCAAATTCCTGGGCAGCAATCTTACGGATTCGTTATACATACTCGATGAGCCAAGCATTGGGCTGCACAGCAGGGATACGGCTCGATTAATAAGCGTACTGAAATCCTTACGTGACCTCGGCAATACCGTAGTAGTAGTGGAACATGATGAAATGATGATGCGTGAAGCGGACTATATCATAGATATGGGCCCGCTGGCAAGCCACCTGGGCGGTGAAGTAGTAGCCGCCGGCGTTTACAAAGAACTGATAAAAAATAAAGCAAGCCTTACCGGGAAATATTTAAGTGGCGAATTAAAAATAGAACCGCCGGCTATAAGGCGCAAGCCTCACGGGCATATCCGTATAGAAGGATGCAGGCAGAATAACCTTAAAAATATTGATGTTGACTTTCCGCTTGGGGTACTCTGCGTAGTAACCGGAGTGAGTGGCAGTGGCAAAACCACTCTTGTAAAACAAACCCTCTACCCTGCCCTGCAAAAACATTATGGCGAAAGCGCTGACAGGCCTGGTCTGTTCAAAGACCTTAAAGGAGACCTGCAAAATATTAAGTATGTAGAACAGGTGGACCAGAACCCTATCGGTAAATCATCACGCAGCAACCCGGTAACTTACATAAAGGCGTATGACGAGATACGCAAGCTGTATGCAAAACAGGCATTGGCAAAGATGCGCGGCTTTGTGGAAAAACATTTTTCATTCAATACCGATGGCGGCAGGTGTGATACCTGCAAGGGGGAAGGCGAAGTGGTAGTAGAAATGCAGTTCCTTGCTGATGTGCACCTGCTTTGCGAAGTATGCAAGGGAAAACGCTTCAAGGATGAAGTGCTCGAAGTTACCTACCATACCAAAAGCATTTACGATGTACTGGAAATGAGTGTTGACGAAGCCATAGCTTTCTTTGCCGATGAAAAGAAACTGGCTATTGCACTACAGCCGCTCAGCGACGTAGGACTTGGATATATAAAACTGGGGCAAAGCAGTGATACGCTTAGCGGTGGTGAAGCCCAACGCGTAAAACTTGCATCATTCCTCGGCAAGGGAAAACTAAAAGACAAAGTGCTGTTCATTTTCGATGAGCCTACTACCGGCCTGCATATTCATGATATAAAAAAGCTGCTGGGTTCTTTTGACGCACTTATAGAACAGGGACATTCCATTATAGTGATCGAACACAATACAGATGTAATAAAAAGCGCAGACTGGGTGATAGACCTGGGACCTGAAGGTGGTATCGGCGGCGGGCATATACTATACGAGGGTTCACCAACAGGGCTGAAGAAAATAAAAGAAAGTTATACCGGAAAGTATATGTAAGTGAAGATGATTAAATAAAATCCATCAAGTTTAATGATTATGTTTCTTTTGTGCGAGGCGTCCCAACAATTGTCGGGACGAATAATGAATTATTTAAGGCTTTTGCAACGAAGCACAAATGGAACAGAG
>JBIOGX010000065.1:0-9948 GCA_044448445.1 Chitinophagales bacterium | reverse complement strand
ATATTTAATGCAACAATTTTATTAAAATCCTTATCATTATCCGCAATAAGCGTAAAGTTATGTGTTATGGCAGTGGCTGCAATAAAGATGTCAGGAAGTTTCACATTCGTTGCTTTTCTAATTGCAATTGCTACATCGCCGATGTGATCGTCAACTAGAAAAACAAAAGCTCCATTGGTAAACTTTTGCGCTATTAATAAGTCGTTGGGTGCAGGTGCATTCAATTAAAAATCTTTCTGCCATTCGTTACGCATATTATTGAATTGCTGATCAATTTGTTCATTTGTCATTGGCGACATTTTGCCCCTCAAACTTGAAACTTTATTTTTTAATTTTGTATGAGGTGAATTACTAAGTTTTTCTTCAAGTTCTTTAATAATCCGTTCATATTCTTTAAAAGGCAGAATTACGGAAAGTTTTTTACCGGTATCGTCAGTAATATATTGGGGATGTGAAAGTCTCATTTTTATATGCATTTTACTATATGCAAAGTTACATTATTTACAAATGAATTATGTTAATCGCTCAAAAAAATTCTTTTTCCCCTCTACTCCATTTTATCTCAATCCCAATTACAAATCCCCAATTCCCAATTACATTTTTACCTCCATTCCAATTTACAGCGTTAAATTTGCTTCATGCAGAATTATTTAGAGGGTTTGAATGATAGGGCTAAACTAAAGGATAATTTTTTTAAATACCTTTGCGCTAATAAACAAATTTATTACAACGCTATGAGATTACAATTAATACAAGATAGTAAAGGCAAAGCTACGGGCGTGTTCATTCCCATCAATGACTGGAATAAGCTAAAAAAGCAAAATAAAAACCTTGCAATGATGGAAGTAGTGTATGAAGAACCTTCTAAAAAGCAGCTTTTACAGGAACTAAAAGAAGCGGTAATTGAACTAAAGCTGATTGAACAAGGTAAGTTAAAAGCCCGCCCTGCTAAAGAATTGCTGAATGAGCTATAAAGTTTCTTCTATACCGCTTTTTGATAAACAGGCTAAAAGGCTATCCAAAAAATATCCTTCACTTAAAAATGATTTAGCCATACTGATTGATAACTTATCGCAACATCCCAACGAGGGCATAGCGCTCGGCAATAACTTTTATAAAATCCGCTTGTCTATCACTTCAAAAGGTAAAGGAAAATCGGGAGGAGCAAGGGTTATTACTTATATTAAAATAACGGAAACTACTGTGTTTCTTACATCTATTTACGACAAGTCTGAAAAAGCAACAATTTCTGAAATTGAATTAGCCCGGATATTCAAACTTATACCTTAATACTTATTCACCTGAATATTTCCAAATTACAGCGTTAAATTTGCTCCATGCAGAATTATTTAGAGGGTTTGAATGAGCAGCAGCGAATAGCGGTGGAGCATGTGAATGGTCCGATCATGATAATAGCGGGAGCAGGAAGCGGCAAAACTAAAGTACTGACTACACGCATTGCCCACCTGATGCACAATGGGGTGGATGCTTTTAATATACTGGCGCTGACATTTACCAATAAGGCGGCGGCAGAGATGAAAGAGAGAGTGGAAAGGGCGCTCGGCAATACAGAAGCGCGCAACCTGTATATCGGTACGTTTCATTCGGTATTCGCGCGCATACTGCGGGCGGAAGCTAACAGGCTGGGCTACCCGCACAACTTTACCATATACGATACGGATGACGCCAAAAGTGTGATAAAGGGTATTGTGAAAGACATGAACCTTGATGATAAGCACTACAAAGCATCATTCATATATAACCGTATAAGCGCGGCCAAGAACAGCCTTATAGACCCTGCTATATACAAGCAGGACAGCACCATACAGCAGGAAGATGCACGTAGTGGCCGCCCCCTGATAGGAGACATATATGAAGCTTATGCCAAACGCTGCTTTAAGAACGGAGCTATGGATTTTGACGACCTGCTGTTCAAAATGTATGTGCTGCTCACGCATTTCCCGGAAGCATTGGCAAAGTACCAGGGGCGTTTTCAGTACATACTTATAGATGAGTACCAGGATACCAACCTGGCGCAGTACGCCATCATAAAAATGCTGGGTGCGCGCCATGAAAATATATGCGTGGTGGGTGATGACGCGCAGAGCATCTATTCATTTCGGGGGGCTACTATACAAAATATACTTCAGTTCCAGGATGACTATGAAGATGTGAAGCTGGTGAAGCTGGAGCAGAACTACCGCAGTACGCAAACCATACTGGATGTGGCCAACAATGTGATCGGCAACAACAAAAACCAGATACCCAAGGAGTTGTGGACCAGTAATGTGCAGGGTGAAAAGATAGTACTGGCGCGCACCATGACTGATAATGATGAGGGGCGCTTTGTAGCTGACGCTATCAAAGAACAGCAGGTGCGCAACCATTACAGCAATAAAGACTTTGCCATTCTGTACCGCACCAATGCCCAGAGCCGCTCGTTTGAGGAAAGCCTGCGGAGAATGAATATCCCCTACAAATTGCTCGGAGGCATATCATTCTACCAGCGTAAGGAAGTAAAAGATTACCTCGCCTACCTGCGTGTAATTGTAAATCCGCAGGATGAGGAAAATATCAAACGTATTATTAACTATCCGGCGCGGGGCATAGGCAAGACCAGCATTGAGAAAATAATAGTACGGGCGAATGAGTTGGACAAAACATTCTGGGAAATTATATCAGAGCCTGACATGAGCGGTATCAGGTCTTCACAATTAGATGGCTTTGTGACTATGATAAAAAGTTTTCAGACCATGCTCGAAAAGCAGAATGCATATAACGTGGCTTATGCAGTGGGCAAGCATACCGGCCTGGTGGATGAGCTCTATAATGATAAAAGCGTGGAGGGCCTTGCACGTTATGAGAACGTACAGGAACTGCTTAACTCCATAAAAGAATTTACCGAAACGCCTGATGAAGAAGGCGAACTGCTGGACAAAAGCCTTGGCAGCTACCTGCAGCAGATAACACTGCTCACCGATGCCGATAAAAATAATGACCAGGATGCGGATGTGGTACGGTTAATGACCATACATGCCGCAAAGGGTTTGGAGTTCTCCTGCGTCTTTGTAGTGGGCCTGGAAGAAAACCTGTTCCCTAATTCCATGAGCCTTTATGACCGTGCTGACCTGGAGGAAGAGCGCCGCCTGTTCTACGTGGCCATAACGCGCGCTAAGGAACGGCTATGGATCACCTATGCAAACAGCCGATACCGTTTTGGCAGTCTCGTGCAGAACGATGCAAGCCGCTTCATAGAAGAGATTCCCGGCGTACACTTAGACAGAACATTTACCGGGGCCAGTAACCGTCCACAGGCAGGGGGCTTCGGCAGCGTACTCAATAATACCTTCGGGAAGATGCCCTCATTGAAGAAACTGGCTGATAAGCTGGCGTCAGCGCCTGCCCCGCATACGCCTACCGCAAATTTTATAGCGGATGATGCCGCAGGAATGGAAGCAGGTATGCAGGTGGAACACCAGAAATTCGGCTTTGGCAAAATACTCACCTTAGAAGGTGGCGCCAATAACCGGATTGCTGCAATAGACTTTGGCGGCGGGCATGGCGTGAAAAAAATAATGCTGAACTATGCCAAGTTGCGAATTGTACGAGAGTAATTGTTTAACCGCAAAGACACAAAGGCGCTAAGATATTCCTGATTTTTTTGCGAGATAAGCAAACAAACAAAATACTCCAATCCCCAATAATCCGCCCACACCATCAGCAACAGCATCCATAAGTTCCATACTGCGCCCGAGGAAAGTGAGTATGCCCTGTATGATCTCTATAAAGGAGCCAAGAGCAACAGAAATGAGAAACAAGATGATCACCGATTTTGCATTAATTATCGGGCGGGCACAGAGCCACAGAAAGGTAAAGCCGCCGAAAAGAACCAAGTGCACCCATTTATCTATGAAGGGTACATCTACTTTGGGCAGCTCTTTACCTGGATAAAAACAGCCAATAAAAATAAGCAAGGTCCATAGTATGGCTAAGAACCTGGCTTGTTTTTTATAAGGAGAACCCGGAGTAAATATCCTTTGCATTTATTCACCTACATGCTGCTTGTATGCATCTGCATTCAACAGGCTTTCCGCTTCGGCAGGATTTTTTACGGTCATCTTCACCATCCAGCCCTTGCCATAGGGATCGTTATTTACGTATTCCGGGTTGGCTTCGAGGCCGGAGTTTACTTCTGTAACAGTGCCGCTAACAGGCAGGTAAAGGTCAGAAACTGTTTTTACCGCTTCTACTGTACCGAATATATCGTTAGCGTTGAGGGCTTTCCCAACGGTATCAATGTCAACGAATACTATATCGCCCAGTTCGTGCTGTGCGAATTCAGTAATACCAACTGTTGCTGTATTACCTTCAATTTTGATCCACTCGTGATCCTTTGTGTAGCGCAATGAGGCCGGAAATTCCATTATTTTTAAAATTTAGGGTAAAAATAGTCGAAAAAGATTGAAAAGTTAATTAGCTGATTTTATAATAAGCTAATTTGTTAATATGTAATCAGGGAAAATTTAATACCCAGGTCTTTACCTATTTTCCTGGTGAGGAGATCATTAATTTCGTTATGTCGGGATATAGTTGGATATCTTTTTATTTGAGGTGTTGAGATAAACCGATAACCCAGGTTTTGTGCAAAAATAAAAACGGCCCCGGCAAAACCGGGACCGCTATTCTTCATCTTCACCAGCCTCTCTCTTTATTTTTGTTTTGCGAACTCAAAGTTCAGCAGCATAGTTACCTCATCACCAACTACAGCGCCACCGGCTTCTGTAAGCTTGTTCCATTTCAGGTTATATTCCTTGCGGCTTATCTTGCCTGTGGCTTTAAAACCTGCTTTGGTATTGCTGTATGGGTCAACTGCGGTACCGCCATACCATACTGCAAATTTTATTTTCTTAGTAACGTCGCGGATAGTAAGGTTTCCTTCAAGGGCGTAAACATTACCCTTTACTTTTTTAAATGATGTGCTCTTAAAGGTCATTTGCGGATATTTTTCCGCATTGAAAAAGTCGTCGCTTTTCAGGTGCTTGTCGCGGTTCTCTTCTTCTGTAGTGATGGAATTTACCTCTACGGTAAAATTTACCTGCGCATTATTAAAATCCTTAGACGGAGATTCTATAGTACCGTTGAAAGTTTTAAAACGGCCTTCTACTTCTGATACGGTAAGATGGGAAACGGTAAACTTAATGGAAGAATGTACGGGGTCATTAGTCCATTTAGAATTTTCTGTTTCTACCTTATTTGTTTTTGCACGGTCAGGCATCGCCTGTGCGTTTGCCACGGTAACTCCCAGCATCGCTGCCATAAATAATACACTGATCTTTTTCATTTTTTTGTTTTTTGATGATTTACAGTGCAAATATATGTACATACACGCATTTTTGGTATTGTTTTCTTTTATAGCGGTATAAACTATGGGATTTACTTAATAAAAAGACCCCGGTTTCCCGGGGCCTTATATAAAGCGCCAGCGAATATACACACTCAATGTAGCCAACGCCTTATTAGGTATGAAAAAGGTATAAATTCTAACTTTTGCCGGTTGTTATTTCCTGGTGCTTGAGCACCTTGGCTTCTATATAAAAAATGATCTCTTCGGCTATATTTTTGGTCTGGTCACCCACGCGCTCCAGTTTGCGAATAATTGACATCACATACAGTGCATCTTTCATACAATCAATATCCTCTTTTATACATTCACTGACACGGTCAATCGCCTTTTGGTTTATCTCATCAAGCGCTTCATCTCTCTTAAAAATACTGCGGGCAAGGATAGTGTCTTCTTTTTGAAAGGAAATACGCGAATCAGCCAAAATATTGATAGCATCGTCAAACATGCGTACCAGTTCTGTTTTCGCGAATACAGTGTGGTCAAAATCATGGGCAGACTCAATAATGTATTTACAAATGCCTTCAGCAATATCTCCTATCCGCTCCAGGTTGTTGTTGATCTTGAGCACTGCGAGCAAAAACCTGAGATCAATGGCTACCGGGCAATAAAGCGCAAAGATGTCTTCACAATCCCTGTCCAGCTTAAGCTCAAAGGCATTGACACGTTTTTCCTTGAGCACAACCTCCCTTGCGAGGTCGCGGTCAAAGTTCAGCAGGGCTGTTCTTGATTTTTTCATCTGCGACTCCACAAGCGTCCACATGCTCACCAGTTCCACTTTTATCGCTTCTATTTCATTTTCCAACTGTGTCATAGTTGCATTAGTTTTTAGGATTAGCTAAATCGTCCTGTAATATAGTTTTGCGTACGGACATCTTTCGGGTTGGTAAACATTTGTTTGGTATCGTCATATTCCACCAGTTCACCGAGGTAGAAGAAGGCCGTTTTATCACTAACACGGGCGGCCTGCTGCATATTGTGGGTTACAATGATGAGCGTATAATTCTTCTTCAGCTCATGAAACAGTTCTTCAACAGTAGAAGTAGAAATGGGGTCCAGGGCAGATGTAGGCTCATCAAAGAGCAGCACCTCAGGTTCCATAGCTACTGCACGGGCGATGCACAGCCGTTGCTGCTGCCCGCCTGACAAAAATGAACCTTTTTTGGCCAATGAATCCTTTACCTCATTCCACAAAGCCACGCGGGTAAGGGAATGTTCCACGATCTTATCTTTCTCCGCCTTAGGTAGTTTAATGCCATTTAGTTTATACCCGGCAATCACATTATCGTATATGCTGAGGTTGGGAAAAGGATTAGGCCGCTGGAATACCATACCTATCTTAAGACGCACAAAAATGGGGTGCATATCAAATACATCTTCATTATTGAGCATTATCTTTCCTTTAGAAGTAGCGCCCGGTATTAGTTCATGCATACGGTTGATGCCGCGCAGGAAAGTAGTTTTACCGCAACCCGACGGGCCCATTACCGCTATCACATTATTCTTCGGGATCTCGATGTTCACATTTTTAACGACGTGATTATCTCCAAAATAAGCGTTATAATCAATAGCCTTTACAATTGTACTTTCCATTTTCTTGTTATCAGCTTTGTAAAAATGTTCAATAGTAATACCCAAATAAGCAGGATACAGGACGCGCCCCAGGCGAGGTCGTGCCAGTCGTTATACGGGCTGGTTGCGTAGTTAAATATTAATAAAGGCAGGCTCTGCATAGGTTTAAAAATATTTGTGGACAAATAAGGATTGCCAAATGCCGTAAACAGCAAGGGGGCGGTTTCGCCAGCTACCCTGGCCACGGAAAGCATGACCCCTGAAAGAATACCACTGATACCGCATGGCACTATGACTTTTAAAATAACCCTGTGAAAAGGCATACCTAATGCAAAAGCAGCTTCCCTCAGTGTATCAGGCAGCAGCTTTAAGGTTTCTTCAGTGGAACGAACAATGATGGGCAGCATCATGATCGCCAGAGCCACACTACCCGACAATGCTGAAAAACCACCCAACGGCTTTACTAACCAGAAATAAGCAACAATGCCTATTACAATAGACGGCACACCCTGTAAAATATCAATACACAAGCGGCTCCAGTAGGCAAGCCTGCTTTTACTGTTTTCACTCAGGTATATACCGCAAAGAATACCAAAGGGTATAGCAATTATACTGGCAACCGCAATAATGATGATACTTCCCACCAAAGCATTAGCAATACCCCCTCCGACCTCCCCCACAGGTTTTGGAAGGTTAGTAAGGAAATGCCAGTTGATCTTAGTAATCCCCGCTTTAATTATATAAATCAATATAGCGATAAGCGGTATGACAATAGAACTTGCCAAAACAACGGTCAATACCTGGAAACCGGTGCTTTTGCCTATCCTGTATTTTATGTGAACGTTTCTCATGGATTATTCGTTGGTAAACCTCCCGATCAATCTTTTTCCTATCATATTAATAACCACTGTAACAAGGAACAGCACTAACCCCAATTCAATAAGCGCTGAAAGATATACCGGGTGATCAGCCTCGGTAAATTCGTTAGCTATTACGCTTGCCATGGTATTGCCGGGAGAAAACAGGTTTTTGGGTATCAGGCTGGTATTGCCAATGACCATAGTTACAGCCATTGTTTCACCAAGCGCGCGGCCAAGAGACAACAGTATGCCCGCAAATAAACCAGACTTAGTGTAAGGAAGTATAACACTGCGTATCACCTCCCACCGCGTAGCGCCGAGCGAATAAGCCGCTTCCTTTAAATTGGCAGGAACCATTTGTATCATAGACCGGGAAAGGGATGCCGCATAAGGAATGATCATCACTGCCAAAATGAGCGATGAAGTAAAAATACCGAGGCCGACAGGCTCCACGCCAATCATATTTTCAAAACTTCTGACAATCGGAACCAACACGGCAAGCCCCCAAAAACCATAGATAACAGAAGGTACAGCCGCTATCAGCTCAACCGTGTTCTTTAACAGGTTCGGAATCCATCCTTTCGGGTAATATTCGCCAAGGAAAATGCCTACTGCAAATGAAAATGGAATAGAAATAATTAAAGCGGTGAAGGAAGTAAGCAAAGTGCCTAACAGAAAGGGGTAAGCGCCAAAAATGTCCCTTACCGGGTCCCATGTTTTACCCCAAAGATAACCTAACCCGGATGCTTTCACCGAGAGCACAGACTGAACAACCAGCGTAAGCATAATGCCCATCACCAGCGCTACAGTAGCCAGGCTTACAATGATCAAGGTGCGGCGGAATACATTTTCCGCACGGATTTGACGATAAGAACGCTTCAGGCGCTTTGCAGTGCTCAAAACCGGTAATTTTATAGAACTAATTACCCGTTCCAGGTTTTCTTCGGAACGGGTAATCAGATCATTATTATTAACTGACGTATCCATGGCAAACTAATTACTGCAACACGGCCTTTCCATCGTAGGTAACTGTTTTCAATTGTGCATCACCTACACTAACCGCATTGGCAGAAAGCGGTGCATAATTGAGCGGAGCGCAATACTGTTGGCCCTCATGTATCATCCATTGGATCATTTTCAGCATTTTTGTTGCTTTGTCTGCCGAACGGTTACCATATTTCTGCTCTTTGTAAACCAGTATCCACGTGAGGCCGGATATCGGGTAACCATCGGCAGCTTCCGTATTTGTAAGCGATACTTTAGCGTCAGCAGGAATATCAATATTAGCCGCCGCCGTAATACTCGCAATACTTGGCGTAATGAAATTGCCGGCTTTATTCTGCATTTTTGCATAAGCCATATTGTTCTGGATAGCATAAGCCAACTCTATATAACCTATAGCGCCCGGTGTTTGCTTGATAGAGCCTGCAACACCTTCGTTACCCTTGCCGCCAAGACCTACCGGCCAGTTTACAGAAGACCCTTTACCTACTTTGGTTTCCCAATCCTTGCTCACTTTAGAAAGATAAGTAGTGAAAATGTTAGACGTTCCGCTACCATCAGAACGGTGAGCAACCAGTATATCGGTAGCGGGCAGCTTAACGCCTTTATTCACAGCAGCGATTTTAGGATCATTCCATTTTTTGATTTCGCCGAGGAATATCTTAGCTAATACATCCGGCGTCAGTTTCAGCGTATCCTTCACATCCGGCAGATTATAGCTGATCACCACGGCGCCGGCAGTTATGGGGATATGAACAGCAGGCGCTGACAATGCGGAATCCTGTTTACCATTCAGCGGGGCATCGGACGCGCCAAAGTCAACTGTTTTACTGGTCAGTTGCTGGATACCACCACCTGAACCAATAGACTGATAGTTAACTTTCAGACCGGTTGTTTTGTTGTATTCTGAAAACATTTTTGAATACAAAGGGTTGGGGAAAGTAGCTCCCGCCCCTAATATGGTATTGTTTTCATCACTTGCATTAGCAGCGGTACTGTCAGCTTTAGAGTTGCTGTTGCCTGAGCCATTACAGCTTGTAAGCATCATGCTGCCTGATATTGCAAGCGCAAGGCCGGCTACTGCTAAACTTTTTAATAGTTTCATAATTATAT
>JBIOGX010000064.1:0-10094 GCA_044448445.1 Chitinophagales bacterium | reverse complement strand
GTAATAAGGATAATTAAAAGGATGATTACTACAGATCGCCAAAAGCGTTTAAACATAAATAAATTTTACCATCTTGTCTAATAGAGTTAGACATGTTAACCGTCAATTTACGAAATTTACTTAGAAATATATCTATGGGTATGAAAATGGGTTGATGCAGAATAAAACAATGAAAAATACACTGCCAATTCAAGAGATAAAAAGCAAGGTCTCTTTATGAATTTACCGATCAAAGGCCTATATTTGCACACTTCAAATTTTAAACAATATATATAAATTATGACTCTTTTTTACCTCGTACCTGCATTTGGTATTTTGGCATTGTTGTACACGTTTTTTAAAAGCGCATGGGTTACTAAACAGGATGCTGGCAACGACCGTATGAAGGAAATAGCCAAATTCATAGCAGAAGGAGCTATGGCTTTCCTGAAAGCAGAATATAAAGTGCTCGCTTATTTTGTTGTTATTGCAGGCCTTTTACTGGCTTTTATGGGCTATAGCAATCCGCAATCCAGTTGGATGATCGCTATTGCATTTATTGTTGGCGCATTTTTCAGCGCTTCTGCCGGATTTATCGGTATGCGTATAGCGACAAAGGCAAATGTACGCACGGCACATGCGGCGCGCACCAGCCTCAGCAAAGCCCTTGCTGTATCCTTTGGCGGTGGTTCTGTTATGGGGCTTGGCGTTGCAGGGCTTGCAGTATTAGGGCTTGG
Source organism: Chitinophagales bacterium (assembly GCA_044448445.1). GTDB lineage: Bacteria > Bacteroidota > Bacteroidia > Chitinophagales > Chitinophagaceae > Nemorincola. The sequence goes on along the minus strand of JBIOGX010000064.1, from coordinate 9,378 downwards.
TGGTGTGTTCATAATACTACTGCACCATTTTGCACCCGGCGAATTTGCAAATAGTGAGAAAGTGAGACTTGCCATTGAGGTACTCACCGGGTTTTCGCTTGGAGCTGAGAGTATTGCGCTTTTTGCCCGTGTGGGCGGTGGTATCTATACCAAGGCGGCTGACGTAGGCGCAGACCTGGTAGGAAAGGTAGAAGCAGGTATCCCTGAAGATGACCCCCGTAACCCGGCCACTATAGCCGATAACGTTGGCGATAATGTAGGTGACGTAGCCGGTATGGGCGCAGACCTTTTTGGATCTTATGTGGCTACTGTTCTTGCAACCATGGTATTAGGACAGGAAACACAATCTAATGATGTCTATAATGGTTTTGCACCCATATTATTGCCAATGCTCATAGCGGGCATGGGTATTGTTTTCTCTATTATTGCAACCTTCTTTGTACGGGTTTCTGATAAAGCAGGCGTTAGCACCGGCGCTGTTCAAAACGCATTAAACATGGGTAACTGGGGGTCTATTGTTCTGACTGCAATAGGCTGCTACTTCCTCGTTAATTTCCTGATGCCCGATACAATGATACTCCGCGATCAGCCATTTACAAAAATGGGCGTATTCGGCGCTATTATGGTAGGCCTTGTAGTAGGTACTTTAATGAGTCTTATCACAGAATATTATACCGCTATGGGCAAGCGCCCGGTATTAAGCATAGTGCGCCAGTCGTCAACAGGGCATGCTACCAATATCATAGGCGGGCTTGCAGTAGGCATGGAAAGCACTTTCCTCCCCATATTGGTACTTGCAAGCGGTATCTATGGCTCTTACTATTGTGCCGGTCTTTATGGTGTAGCAATAGCAGCAGCCGGTATGATGGCAACAACTGCTATGCAATTGGCGATAGACGCTTTTGGTCCAATAGCTGATAATGCAGGCGGTATTGCTGAAATGAGCGAACTGCCAAAAGAAGTGCGTGAAAAAACTGATACGCTAGACGCCGTAGGTAATACTACTGCGGCTACCGGTAAAGGCTTTGCTATCGCTTCTGCTGCACTAACTTCCCTTGCCTTATTCGCAGCTTATGTGGGCGTTGTAAAAGGTAATGGCTATGATCTTCATGATGCTATTAATATTTATCACGCCGATGTATTGGCTGGTTTATTTGTTGGTGGTATGATACCATTCATATTCTCATCATTGGCTATCCGCGCAGTCGGGCAGGCTGCAATGGCAATGGTTGAAGAAGTGCGTCGCCAGTTCCGTACCATTCCCGGTATTATGGAAGGCACAGGCAAGCCTGAGTACGATAAATGTGTTGCCATCTCTACACAGGCTTCCCTTCGCAAGATGATGTTGCCCGGCGCAATAGCTATCTGCTCTCCATTGATCATTGGTTTTGTTTTAGGCCCTGAAGTGCTCGGCGGTTTTCTTGCAGGAGCTACCGTAAGCGGTGTGCTGATGGGTATGTTCCAGAACAATGCCGGCGGTGCATGGGACAACGCAAAGAAATCATTTGAAAAAGGCGTGGAAATAAACGGCGAAATCTTCTACAAAAAATCAGAACCACACAAAGCATCTGTTACCGGTGATACCGTTGGCGACCCGTTTAAAGATACTTCCGGCCCATCAATGAATATCCTCATTAAACTGATGTCTATTGTTGCGCTTGTCATTGCACCTACTATTGCCAGTTTGCATAGTAAAACAGCCGGCCATGCATCTGCTCCTGTGAAAACAGAAGTAAAAGCTGATACCCCACACCCCTAAAAGGGGCTTACTTATACTATTACACATAAAATAGCCGTCCAAAATAATTTTAGGACGGCTCTTTTCTTTATCATTAAGATTTAACCCCACCTACGCCACATGGGGAAGCCCCTTTAGGGGTTTGGGGTTACAGATGCAGCTTCGCTTTCTTAGCCAATAACTCATCTACTGTTTCCCTGTACATTTCATCCGGTACGCAGCAGTCAACCGGGCATACTGCCGCACACTGTGGCTCTTCATGAAAACCCTGGCACTCCGTACATTTATTGGGAGTGATATAATAAATATCCGTAGCAACCGGCGGATGTGGTGACATAGCATCGGTAACTGTTCCGTCCATAAGCGTATATGCGCCTGTTACTGTAGTACCATCGGCCATTGCCCATTCCACGCCACCCTCATAGATCGCGTTATTAGGACATTCCGGTTCACAGGCGCCGCAATTAATACATTCCTCGGTGATCTTAATAGCCATAGAGAAGTCTTTTTTATTTAGTTTATGTGCCGGCAAAGTTACAACTTCGCATCAAATTGCATACAAGTTCTTAAATCTAATAAACGCAAATTATAAATTTGACCCTTATTTGACTGAATAATGACAATATAAATACCATGACTAATAACTTAACCCGGGAACGACGTATTGCCCTGCTTTGCGACCTCGGAAAATATATGGGCCAGAACAGCCTCGAATGGATGGACGCACAGGACAGGGCTGTAAGGGCTAATGCCTGGTTCACCCCGGCGCATATTTCATTGGCGATAGAGAATATTGTGGACCAGTTCCTGCAAAAAGACAAATTACAACAATGGATTAACCATTACATCCTGCCAAAACATATAAAAACAATAGGCATAGTAATGGCGGGCAACATACCACTTGTAGGATTTCATGATTTCCTGTGTGGTTTTGTGAGCGGGCACAGATTACTATTAAAATTGTCTTCAAAAGATGAAGTGCTACAGAAACACCTGCTCGATAAATTAACGGAATGGGAACCCGAAGTAGCGCAACAGGTACAGATAGCAGAACGGCTGAATAATTGTGATGCCTACATAGCCACCGGGAGTAATAACACCGCCCGATATTTTGAACAATATTTTGGCAAATACCCGCATATCATCCGAAAAAACCGCACATCAGTAGCCTTATTAGACGGCTCAGAAACAGATCAGGAGCTAAGCCTGCTGGCTGATGATGTGTATATGTACTATGGCCTCGGGTGCAGGAATGTATCACAGGTATGTGTGCCGCGCGGCTATGATTTTGAGCGTTTATTGCGCATCTTCAACAAGCATAATGATTACGCGGATCTCAATAAATACAAAAACAATTACGACTACCACCTTGCCATATACCTGCTCAATAGGGTTCCCTATATGAGCAATGAATCACTGCTGATGGTAGAAAATGAGCTTCCCTTCTCTGCTGTAAGTGTGCTGCACTATAAGTTTTATGACAATAAAGAAAAACTCATAGAACAATTAACCCATAGCAACGAAATACAAGCCATCATCGGCAAGGGTTTTGTCCCATTTGGTGCCTCTCAAAAGCCTGCTTTAAGTGAATATGCTGATGGTGTGGATACTATGGAGTTTTTGTGTGGATTATAAGGTCTCCTATACCCTTTCTAATGAGAAATCAGTTAATCAGTCAATTCACGATTAATCTGAGGTTCAGATAACCCGCTTTAAGCGAATATGCCGATAGGGTGGATACTATGGCGTTTTTGTGTGGGATGTAGAAAGCGGGAGATTGTTATATTTTTGCGTAATGAAGCTCTCATGGGGCATCAGCTACCAAATTCCTAATTCCCATAAGATTATTTACCTTGTTACCTTAATCCACTACAATGTCTGATAGAAGAAAGTTTGTGAAGCTTTCATTATTGTCCTCTGCCGCTTTATTGGCAGGTAACCGCCTGTTAGCTCAGGATGCGGACAAGACTGATCATAAGTCTGAAACAATGAAGGACAACCCGATTGTTATTTCCACCTGGGATTTTGGCAAAGCAGCCAATGCAGCCGCATGGAGCGTGCTCGATAAAGGTGGCCGCGCACTCGATGCCGTGGAAGCGGGAGTAAAGGTGCCGGAAGGCGACCCCAATAATCAATCCGTAGGCCTGGGAGGCCGCCCGGACAGGGATGGCCACGTCACCTTAGACGCCTGCATTATGGACGAAAACAGCAAGTGCGGTGCAGTGGCCTGCCTGGAGTACATAGTACATCCCATATCTGTGGCACGGATGGTAATGGAGAAAACGCCGCATGTGATGCTGGTAGGAGACGGGGCGCTGCAATTCGCACTGGCGAATGGTTTTAAAAAGGAAAACCTGCTGACTCCCAAAAGCGAAACGGAATGGAAAGAATGGCTCATAAAATCAAAGTACGAACCACAGAAAAACATTGAAAATACCTTACCCGGCGGCGAAAAAAACCATGATACCATAGGTATGGTAGCCATGGATAAAAACGGGAACCTGGGCGGCGCTTGCACCACGAGCGGGCTGGCTTACAAAATGCACGGCAGGGTAGGCGACTCTCCCATCATAGGCGCAGGCCTGTATGTGGACAATGAAGTGGGCGCAGCCACAAGTACCGGCGTGGGTGAAGAAGTGATACGCATCGTAGGGTCGCACCTGGTGGTAGAGCTGATGCGGCAGGGACTGGACCCGGAGGCCGCCTGCAAAAAAGCGGTGGAGCGTATTATAGCCCGCAACCCCGAAGCAGCTAAAGCAGTACAGGTAGGTTTTCTCGCACTGAATAAAAAGGGGGAGTACGGGGGATATGCACTACAAAAAGGCTTTACTTATGCTGTAAAAAACGGGAAAGAAGAAACTATCTATAATGCTAAACATGTTTTTTAACTACTCAACAAATTCATTATTTCACGCAGAGAACACAAAGAAATAGAATTAAGTTGTTTAACTCATTTTGATATTTTATAAAACCTTTGCGTCCTTGGCGATCCCGATAACTATCGGGACTGCGACCTTTGCGTGAAATCAAATAACCTGAAATGCTGTGATCTTAGAAATTTGCGCATTCAATATACAGTCATGTTTTATAGCTGAAAAAGGCGGGGCGGGAAGAATAGAGCTTTGTGCTGATCCGTTGCAGGGAGGCACTACGCCCAGCTACGGCCTCATAGCTTATGCTTTAGAGCATGTTTCCATTCCTATATACCCGATGATAAGGCCACGGGGCGGCAACTTTGTATATGATGCCGATGAGCTTGCCCTGATGAAAAAGGATATACTCGCCTGCAGGGAACTGGGTTGCCCCGGAATAGCTACTGGTGTTCAACTGCCCGGTGGCAAGATAAACACAGAACAATTGAAGCAAATAACGGAATGGGCATATCCCATGACAGTTACCTGCCACAAAGTATTTGACGCCTCACCCGACGCTTTTGAAGCGCTGGAAGCAGTTATAGCTGCGGGTTGCGGGAGGGTGCTTACTTCCGGTTTGCAGAAAACCGCCTTAGGAGGCGCTGCATTATTGTCACAGCTTGTAGTGCAGGCAGCAGGTCGTATCATCATTATGCCCGGCGGCGGGGTAAGGTCATCTGACATTGCTCAATTAGTAAGAGAAACGGGCGCTAAAGAATTTCATAGCTCGGCGCTTGTAGCAAAAGGAACTAACCATATTGCAGACGAACAGGAAGTGCGGATGATGACTGATGTTTTAAAAGGAATTGGAAGTTAGGAATTCCTCCAAAACTACCCCTTATACTCTCCCCATACACTGCGTAAAGTATCTGCTATCTCACCCAGGGTACAGAGATTTTCTACAGCGTCTATTACTGAGGGCATGAGGTTTTCGGTGGTGATGGCTTTTTGCTTTATGGCGGCGAGGCAGGCAATGGCAGCTTCATTATTTCTTTCGGCACGCAGTTTTTTTAACTTTTCGCTTTGCTGTATCCTTATGGAATCGTCTATGCGGAGTAAAGGTGGTAGTGCCGGTTCTTTAGTGGTGAATTTATTGACACCTACTATTACTTTGCTACCGTCTTCTATGGCCTGGTTGTAGGAATATGCTGAACGGGCTATTTCGTCCTGCATAAAATGCGCCTCTATTGCTTTTACTGAGCCACCCATTATATCAATCTTTTCAATCAGCTTCCACGCCGCAGCTTCCACTTGGTTAGTAAGGGTTTCTACATAGAATGAACCGGCAAGAGGATCAACGGTATCCGTGGCGCCGCTCTCGAATGCAAGTATCTGCTGGGTACGCAGGGCTATGGATGCCGATTCCTCGGTCGGGAGGGATAGCGCCTCATCATACCCATTGGTATGCAATGACTGTGTGCCACCCAGCACGGCAGATAGCCCCTGCAATGCCACCCGGACAATATTGTTCTTCGGCTGCTGCGCCGTGAGGGTGCTCCCCCCCGTTTGCGTATGGAAACGAAGCATTTGGGCGCGCGGGTCAGTAGCCCCTAATGTACGGGTGATATTCGCCCACATACGCCTTGCCGCCCTGAATTTAGCCACCTCTTCAAACAGGTTGTTATGGGCATTAAAAAAGAAAGATAGTCGTTGAGCAAAAATGTTGATATCCAATCCTTTAGCAATTGCTGCCTGAAGGTATTCTTTACCATTAGCCAGTGTAAATGCAAGCTCCTGGACCGCATTGGCGCCAGCCTCACGTATATGGTAACCGGATATGGAAATGGTGTTCCATTTGGGTACCTCGCGGCTGCAATATTCGAAAATATCCGTGATCAGGCGCATAGATGGCGCAGGTGGATAAATATAAGTGCCCCGCGCTGCATACTCCTTTAAAATGTCATTTTGTACGGTACCCGATATCTTCTTTATATCAGCGCCCTGTTTTTTGGCAAGGGCTATATAGAGTGCCAGCAGGATAAAGCCCGTGGCATTGATGGTCATAGAAGTGGTAATATCACTAAGGCGGATGTCTTTAAAAAGTAGCTCCATATCGCGCAGCGAATCAATAGCCACCCCAACTTTTCCTACTTCCCCTTCAGACATAGGATGGTCTGAGTCATACCCTATCTGCGTAGGCAGGTCAAAGGCGACAGAAAGGCCATTTACCCCCTGGCTAAGCAGGAAGTGGTATATTTTATTAGACTCCTCTGCTGTACTGAACCCGGCATACTGCCTCATGGTCCATAAGCGGTCGCGGTACATAGCGGCATGTACGCCACGGGTAAACGGGAATTGTCCCGGCATTTCGTTCATCTTTACCGGCTGGCAGTACAGTTCTTTTATCTCTATTCCGGAATCTGTCCTTAATGTCTTTTTGTCCACAGGCCTAATTTGAAATGAGTGTTTAACTTTTAAGCGGTTACAGACATTACCCTTCTCACTTCCTCGTTGATGATATGCAGTGCCACGTCGGTAGGCAGCTCGCCGTCAACGGTAAGTATATAGTCGAGAATCTTGCCATGAAGCTCTTTAGCTGATGCTTCGGGGTTTAATGTTGTAGCAATATTATTCACCATGTTCAACTCCTGTTCCTTCACACTTCTTACTGTATCCCAAACATTTTTGGATACATATATCTGCTGGGCGAGATTATGTTCAAATTCGGTACGAATAGTAATAATAACCGCCAACTGAAGATCACGAACAGTCATTGATGAATCATACAAGCGTGGTATAAGCAGGCGTGGATTGATACGCTCAATAAAAAGAACCAAACGTTCATAAGCCTGCAGCCGGAGCCGAAGGGTGATATCCTGTGCATCCTGGAAAACTGCTAAATGTTTCCGCTGTGTTTCTGTCACAAGGAATTTTTTAACAATCAGGTAACTTGACGCTAAAACAATGAAAGCAGGTACGGTGTACTTCAGAATTTCGAAAACCGAGGCAGTTATATCCATAAAGGCAAAAATAAAGCGTTTTTTATGTAGTTCATGGCATAATTTTTAAGATTCACTAAATAATAGCAGTTTATGGAACGGAATGAAGTAACAAACGATCTACTTAATGACTTGCTCCAGATAAATAATGACCGGATAGCAGGCTATGAAAAAGCTATAAATGAATCCAAAGATCTTGATATAGACCTGAAATCCCTATTTGAAGAGATGATACGCCAAAGCATGGAGTATAAAGAAGAACTTGCAAAAGAGATAGAAAAAAACGTGGGTATAGTGGAAGATGATACTACCGCAGCAGGCAAAATATTCAGAGTCTGGATGGATATCAAAGCTACCATTACTGAAAGTGACCGCCTTTCTATACTTTCATTATGTGAGTTTGGGGAATACACAGTGCAACGTGCATATCAGGCAGCCTTATCATCTGCTTATTTAACCGATGAACATATACAACAATTAATCGCCGAAGAACAGGCATCGCTGAAGAAATCGCATGACATGATAAAACAACAACATAACGCACACAAAGCGTTACAAAATAATAATGATAACCGCATGAGCATTAAAACAAATTTTATGATAACGACAACTGAGAATAGCAATAAAACAGCGGAAGATCTACCATTAATGAATACGCTTACCGAACGTGTAAATAAAGCAATAAAAAACGGATACATTGACAACCTAAAGGTGACAAAACAAGGGCTTTACTCTGCCTCTAAAGACAAGACTTATACGCCACACGAGGTGCGGATAATTGACTTCTTTCGCTTTGAAGGTCTGTCTGACCCGGCCGATAGTGCGATACTCTATGTAATAGAAACTACTGACGGAGTAAAAGGAACACTTATAGATGCTTACGGCACTTATGCCGATGAGTATATAAATAAATTCATGAGCGAAGTAGAGAAAATAAATAAAAAAGAGAAGCGATAAATAATGGCTCAATAACTATCCTGCAGGAAAACCACAATTAATAAGGCCGGTAATTGTCAGGACTAAAGATAGGGATGTTCCAGTTCTTCATATACATCAAACTTAGAAACATTAAATATCACCCACAAGCATTTTGAAAAAGGCATTAAGAATTTTTAGCCTCTTATTCATCGTCATTCTCTTCGCGTGACAATTTACCAAGTAATATACTCACATTAAGCTGGTAGCCCAACAAAATAATAACGGTATTGAGCCATACCCAAACCATGAACGCTATCAATGTCCCGATGGAGCCATATACCTTGTTGTAATTAAAAAAATGATTGACGAGGAAGAAGAAAACAGAGGTGGCTACAATAGAGGCGACAGTAGCCAAAACAGAGCCTGCCGACACAAATTTAAACCTATGGGTAAGCGAAGGGCCATAAGTGTATATGATGGATATAGCGATGAAAATAACGAGGATAAGAATCATAAAGCTCAGTACCTTGATCGCGATAATATTGTGGAAAATAGTCAGTACATATTTATTCAGTTTTTTACTTTGGATGATAAGAACGGCAAGTGTGATAATGCTTACCCCCAAAAGCATAATCGTGAGTTTTATAGCAGTCCACCGGCGCTGAAATACATTCCGCTTCTTATATAGGCTGAGGCTTTTATCAAACGTGCGCATTAGGCCCATCATACCATTGGAAGAAAAGAATAGCACAAGCAGGATACCAAATGATAATGCGCCGCGGTGCTGCTTGGTCATAAAGTCATTTACCACGTCATGTACGGTAACGTATATTTTTTGGTTGGGAGTAAGGAGTTTAATGGTATTAAATAT
>JBIOGX010000063.1:0-10161 GCA_044448445.1 Chitinophagales bacterium | reverse complement strand
CGTACAGAATGGTAAATATAATTTATATTGCTGTCTTTCCATTTACCCCTATCTTTGCGCGCCCGATGAATCTGGAAGTGCTGCAGGGTTTGTACCAAAATGACATCCGCTTAAAACAAATAGCGGCAGGGATCACTTTGCCCAGCCACAAGCTCAGGGTCTATCTCGATAACCTGCGTGGGTCATCAGTCAACTTCATCGCCTCCGCTTTATGGCACCTCACAGATGTAAACCACGTTTTCATTTTAAATGATAAAGATGAGGCTGCTTACTTTCACAATGACATAGAGCATCTGACTAAGGGGCTGGATATTTTTTTCTTCCCTGATTCTTTTAAACGCACAGGCTACTTTAATGAACTCAACAGCAGCCATGTAATGCTGCGCACGGAGGCGCTTACAAAATTCACCGAAGCCCGGACGTCTAAAGGCACAGGTATTCATAAAAAGGTGTTGGTTACTTATCCTGAAGCATTGTTTGAGCGGGTGGTTAATCCATCTTCCCTGTCAGACAATATGATCAGCATAAAGGTGGGCGAGACCTTACAGGTGGAGGCCATGCTGGAGCGGTTCGTATCGCTCGGTTTCAGGCGGGAGGATTTTGTGTATGAGCCGGGGCAGTTTGCCATGCGCGGCGGCATACTCGATATTTATTCTTTTGGCAATGAGCATCCTTACCGCATAGAGCTGTTTGATACCGAGGTGGACAGCATACGTATCTTCAACCCCGAGACACAGCTTTCTGAGCGCAAGCTGCTGCAGGTATCCATATTGCCCAACATAGAAGTAAAATTTGAAACACAGGAAAAGATATCCCTGCTCGATTACCTGCCGGAAAATACGGTGGTATGGGCCAAAGACCTGTCTTTTACCATAGCGAGGCTTACAAAGATGGCCGCCGAACTGCCTGAGAAAATGGAAATAGGCCAGGTAGCCATAGATCATGAGGAGGAAATGCTCAAAGAGATTTCCAAAGCGGATTTTGAAAACGTAAGTGAGTGGCAGGAAAAAATTAAGCAGAGGCATCTGATAGAGTGGTACAATCACTCACTGGAAAAGATAATAGGAGATGCCATAGATGCCACATTCCGGTTCGCAACAGAAGAACAGCCGGTATTCAACCGCCAGTTCAATATGCTCATCAGCGACCTGCAAAAACGTATTACCAATAAATATGTAGCCTATATATTCGCCGAGAACCCGAAGCAGTTAGAGCGGCTCAGGAGCATCTTTGACGATCTCAATGCGGGTATCTTTTTTGTACCTGTAAACACCGCCATCAGCAAAGGTTTTATAGACCATGATAAAAAGGTGATCTGTTATACCGATCACCAGATATTCCAGCGCTACCATAAATACAATGTAAAGCAGGCTTACTCAAAAGGCAAGGCGCTCACGCTGCGTGCATTACAGGAATTAACCCCCGGCGACTTTGTAACACATATAGATCATGGAGTGGGCGTTTATAGCGGGTTGCAAAAAATAGAAGTGAATGGCAACCTGCAGGAAGCTATTCGCATACTGTATAAAGATAATGACGTGCTATATGTGAATATCAACTCACTGCACAAAATAAGTAAGTACACCGGCAAGGAAGGTGCTACCCCGCGCTTAAACAAACTCGGCAGCGATGCATGGCAGAAATTAAAGAACAAAACAAAGAAGCAGGTAAAAGACATAGCCGCCGACCTGATAAAACTCTATGCCAAACGCAAGGCTTCACAGGGCTTTCAATTTTCGCCTGACAGTTATTTACAAACCGAACTCGAGGCCTCCTTCTTTTATGAGGACACTCCTGACCAGGGCAAGGCAGTGGCTGATGTAAAACGGGATATGGAAACACCCGCCCCCATGGACCGCCTGGTATGTGGCGACGTGGGTTTTGGCAAAACGGAAATAGCCGTGCGCGCAGCTTTTAAAGCAGCAGCCGACAGCAAGCAGGTTGCGATACTCGTACCCACTACCATTCTCGCTTTCCAGCATTACAATACGTTTAAAGAACGATTGAAAGACTTTCCCTGCAATGTTGATTATGTGAACCGCTTCCGGTCAGCAAAAGAGAAGAAAGAAATCTTAAAAAAACTGGAAGAAGGCAAAATAGACATAGTAATCGGCACACATGGCTTGCTGGGCAAGGATGTGAAGTTCAAAGACCTCGGCTTACTCATCATAGACGAGGAGCAGAAATTTGGCGTAACCTCAAAAGAAAAATTAAGGGAATTAAAAGCCAGTGTTGATACCCTGACGCTTACCGCAACACCTATACCACGCACCCTTCAGTTCTCACTCATGAATGCCCGTGACCTAAGCATTATCAATACTCCTCCTCCCAATCGCCAGCCGGTGCAGACGGAAGTGCTTGTATTTGATGAATACGCTATCCGCGATGCTATATACTATGAAGCCGAAAGAGGCGGGCAGGTATTCTTTGTACATAACAGGGTGCAAAGCCTGCCGGAAATGGTTACTTTACTCCGCAATCTCTGCCCCGACCTGCGTATAGGCATGGCTCACGGACAAATGGAAGGGCATCAGTTAGAACAGGCCTTATTTAAGTTTATAGAAAAGGAATACGATGTGCTTTGCTGCACCAACATCGTAGAGAGCGGCGTGGATATTGCCAATGCAAACACCATCATTGTCAATAACGCGCACCAGTTTGGCCTCAGCGACCTGCACCAGCTTCGCGGACGGGTGGGCAGGAGCAATAAAAAAGCGTTCTGCTACCTCGTAGCGCCGCCTATGAGCCTGCTGCCAAATGATAGCCGCAAGCGGCTACAAACCCTCGAACAATTTAATGAGCTTGGCAGTGGCTTCCAGATAGCCATGCGCGATCTCGATATACGAGGCGCAGGCAACCTGCTTGGTGGCGAGCAGAGTGGTTTTATTGCTGAGATAGGCTTTGAGATGTACCAGAAGATACTCGGCGAGGCCATGCGCGAATTAAAGACTACTGACTTTAAAGAGGTATTCGCCGAAGAGTTGAACCGCAAGAAAGATTTTGTAAGCGACTGCACCATAGACACAGACCTCGAAATACTAATACCTGATTCCTACGTAGAAAACATCACTGAGCGCCTGAGTATATACACACAACTTGATGATATAGAGAACGAAGAAGGCCTGAATAAGTTTGCCGCCGAGCTACAGGACCGCTTCGGGCCTATACCGCCGCAGGTGCAGGAATTATTTACCACCCTCAGGTGCCGCCGCATAGCCTGTGAGCTGGGCTTTGAAAAACTCATCCTCAAGAACCAGCAGATGCGTCTGTACTTCGTCAGCAATCCTGAATCTCCTTACTTTGAATCAGACACCTTCAATCACATCCTCAAATACATACAGACCCAAACGAAGAACGCCCGCCTGAAACAAGTTGGCAAGAACTTCCTGCTGGTAGTGGATAAGGTAAAAGCGATGAAGGATGTGCTGTGGTTTTTGGAGGGAATGTCTGTACAGGACCAGGTTGCCTAATAAAAATGCTTTACTCTTAAAAGACATTCCTTCAATACCGAAAAAGTTCATTTATATTACCAATTAGCAATAATTGATAAGCTGAAATCAGCATCTCAGCATTATTGCCTTTTAGATATATTTGTCTTTAAAAAAAATCTCGCATGAAATTAGATTCTTCTATCGGTAAAAAAGATTTTATCAATACTTTTCTACTTGTAATCTTTTATGCTGCTGCGTTTTATGGTATCCAGTTTTTCCTTTACAAAACAGCCATATTCGCTACATTTCCTACATCTGAAAATCTTGTTTCATGGGATGCCGGCTGGTATCAAAATATCGCCAAAAATGGTTATTCCTTTAACGGATCAGACCAAAGTAATTCCGGTTTCTTTTACTTGTTACCGGCTATCTGGAATATGGTCGGGGCCAATGGATGGGGCATGTCAATCCTTAATACCATCTTTTTTGCTACAGGCTTTAGTATCCTGTCAGGAATATACAAATTGCCTATGCGGGATAAATTATTGTGGCTGTCAATGCCGGCAGTATTTTTCGCCTTTGTGCCTTATGCCGAGGCCCTGTTTTTCCTTTTAGCCACACTATGTATCTTGGGTATAAAAAAGCAACAATGCTGGCTGATATGGACCAGCTTGTTTTTACTATCGCTAACCAGGGCAACAGCGGTATTTGCAATTCCCGCTTTTTTTTGCATGGAGTTGGTCAGCAACAACAGGAATAACTGGCTAAGGAGTTTATCAAGATATATTACACTATATGTTTTCCCTTCCCTTGCCGGGCTTGCCGTATTTATAATTATACAGTACTGGAAAACTCATGTATGGTTTGCTTATTTCATTGCGCAATCCAGGTTCTGGAAGAGAACGTATGCCAACCCTGTATTTCCACTTTTCAATGGCACAGGCCAACGCACCGTTTGGCTCAATGCGCTTGCCCTATTTGCCTGCTTTATCGCGTTCATTTTCCTTATAGTAATGCTGGCGCAATGGCTGATAAAAAACAAACAAAGAGATAAAATATTAGTATTCTCTATGGCTTACCTCGGTATGACTTTATTTACCTCACTCTTTTACAGCCCTCAGTGGTTAGTAGGTTTTACCGATGTTTCAGGTACATTCCGATATGCAATGATGAACCCGTTCTTTTATGTTTTCCTGTATTATTTCACCTACCAAATCCATTATAAATGGCAGCATTACCTGCTTGTATTTTTTCTTGCCGGCGGTGTCTGGATGGCATTCGGAGCATACCTTCATATTCAGTACTTTCTGTTTTTCACCGCCAATACCATTATGATATTCTTTTACATGCTACATGCGAATAAGAAACTTGAGTGGCCTGCAATAGTATTGATAGCTATAAATATTCTGCTGCAGGCACATCTGTTCCAGCACTATATAAGCAAAATAAACCTTGTAGATTAATCACAGTTCCTTCCTCAGCCTCGCTACAGATATGTTCAATTGTTCGCGGTATTTGGCTACGGTACGGCGGGCTATGTTGTAGCCTTTCTCCTGCAACATATCGGTAAGCTGCTCGTCAGAGAGTGGTTTGTGCTTGTTTTCCCCGCTGATCATATCGTTGAGGATGGACTTCACTTCGCGTGTAGACACTTCTTCGCCGCTTTCCATCTGGAGGGATTCAGAGAAAAAATATTTGAGCTTGTAAGTCCCATATTCGGTCTGCACAAATTTACTGTTGGCCACACGCGATACGGTTGACACATCGAGGCCGGTCATCTGTGCAATGTCTTTCAGGATCATCGGTTTTAAGGCCATCTCGTCACCGGTGACAAAAAACTCTTTCTGGAAATCTATTATGGCCTGCATAGTATGTAACAACGTATGCTGGCGTTGCTTTATCGCATCAATGAACCACTTAGCCGAATCAAGTTTTTGCTTTATGAACAGTACCGCTTCTTTCTGCTGTTTATTTTTTTTCTCACTTCGGTCATACGCCCGTATCATATCCCGGTAACCCTCTGATATACGTAGCTCAGGGGCATTCTTTGAATTGAGGGAAAGGTCAGGGATTCCGTTATTGTTATAAACAAAAAAATCAGGTATGATATAGCTTTCTGCTTTGTTCATCACTGCGAATGTCGCACCGGGCTTTGGATTCAGCTTAATTATTATGTTTATCACATTCTTGAAATCGTTGTTATCCAGCCCTAGGTGCTTTTGTATTTTGTCATAATGCTTTTTGATAAACTCTTTAAAATACTTGTCCAGCACATCAATGGCATCACATACTGACTTTGTGCCTGGCATCCTTTTCAATTGCAGCACGAGACATTCCTGTAGGGTCCATGTGCATACTCCCGGAGGGTCGAATTGTTGTATCTGCTGTATAAGCGCGGCTATCTCGTCTGCATCTGTGTTAATGTTCTGCCCGAAGGCGAGATCATCTACTATAGCAGTTACTTCCCTGCGCAGATACCCGTCTTCATCCAGGCTGCCGATTATCTGTTCCGCTATTTTATGGTTGCGCTCATCAAGTTCCAGCATACCCAATTGATCGAGCAGGTGGTCATGAAAGCTGGTTTCAACACGTGCGGGCGAAACCATCTTATCATTATCGCCGCCGCCATAATAGTCATCGCTATAATCATAACCGCCGCTATCATCATCCTCTCGTCTCAAAAAATCATCAAGGTCCACTTTTTCGGCAGTGTCATTACTTAGCTCCACTTCTTCAGCCGGCGCTTCACCATCTTCCCCATCCGCATTAGTTTCTCCCAGTTCATAATTATCCTGTTCCGCATTATTATTCTCCAATTCAAATTCAAGGGCAGGATTTTCTTCCAGTTCTTCTTTTATCCGTTCTTCAAGATTGGCAGTAGGTATCTGCAGCAGTTTCATAAGCTGAATCTGCTGGGGTGATAGTTTTTGTAAGAGTCTTTGTTGATTCGACTGTCTAAGCATAATATCCTTTACTGCCTGCCGATAGGCAGGCCTGATGCAAAAATAAAATTTATAGCCACAAAACCCTATTAATAATGCTATTACAGCCTGTGAAAATTTATTTTAATACTCCATTTGTTAAAATGCTTCTTTTATAAAAAGTAATATTGTATATTGTCCTGTTAAACGAAGTTGCGGAGGGCATGAGCAAAAAACCGTACATATCACCATCTTTTTCTTACGTTCCTTTAGAAGAAACTTTACAGATAGCTCCTAAAAAGAAACAATTATTTATCGGCATCCCTAAAGAAACTTCATTCCAGGAAAACCGTGTTGCGCTGACGCCGGAGGCTGTATCTGTATTGGTTAATGACGGTCACGATGTAGCTGTTGAACATACCGCAGGTGAAGGTTCATTCTACTACGACAATGATTACAGTGAAGCAGGTGCACGCATAGTTTATGATAAAGCTGAATTGTATAAGGCAACAGTTATCATCAAATCCGCGCCAATATCAGATGAAGAAGCAGGGCTTTTGCAACCTAACCAGGTAGTCATATCTCCCATTCACATGCCTATGCTGAAGGCGGAGATAATGGAGCAGCTTTTAGCTAAAAAGATCATTGGAATAGCTTTTGAATCCATTAAAGACGATGCAGGCACTTATCCTATCGTTCGCTCCATGAGCGAAATAGCCGGTAATTATGCAATTATCATGGCCGCCAGGTACCTGGCTAATACAGACAATGGCAAGGGTGTGCTGATGGGCGGCATATCCGGCGTTCCGCCCGCGAAGGTGCTTATTATAGGAGCAGGGGTAGTGGGGGAATTTGCTGCACGTGCGGCATTCGGCCTCGGCGCATCTGTTAAAATATTCGACAATTCCATCTACCGCCTGATGCGCCTGCAAAACAATATCGGCAGACGCTGCTTCACATCTGTATTAGAACCCGTTACACTGGCTGAAGAACTCATGAGCGCTGATGTAGCCGTAGGGGCTTTAAAACCCATAAACGGTATCACACCGGTTGTTGTTTCCGACCAGATGGTAAGCAATATGAAAGCCGGTTCAGTGATCATAGATGTTAGCATAGACAGGGGCGGTTGTTTTGAAACATCCCGGCCAACCTCTCATGAAAAGCCTATCTTTAAAAAATATGACGTTGTCCATTATTGCGTGCCCAATATCCCATCAGCAGTATCACGAACCGCTTCACGCGCGATAAGTAATGTACTGATGCCCATCCTGCAGCAATGTGCCGACATAGGAGGAATGGAAGATATTATATTGGCGAAAAGCGGTATCAGGAGAGGGGTCTATATGTATAAAGGATGTGTGACCAACGCGCCTATCGCTAAAAAGTTCAACTTTAAATATACCGATCTGGACTTGCTGCTTGCATCGCACGGTTAAATTTCCATGCTCATTCTTTAGTCTATTTCAATATCATATTTATCCAATAGGCCTGTAACTGCCGGTAGGGAGAACCGCGCTTTTTTTACCCGGTTTTTATCCGGGTCAATGGAATAATTGAAAGAAGTACGAAAGTCCGTTTTTTCGAGGATGGTGTTGTCAAATTTTGCCATTGCCAGGTCGCAATTATCGAAAACTGAACCGTTTAGATCACAATCGGTAAAGTCCACTTCGTGAAATGTAGTGTTTCTGAATATTGTCTTTTTAAGTTTGGTTTGATAAAAGGATGAATGATTAAGTATGCAGTTATCAATATTGATAGAGAAGCCAAATGGATTACAATTTTCGAAAGACAGTCCCAACATTTTGCAATCCCTGAATTTTGCATCCCTGAACGTTGTTTTTGTTAGTTTAGCCATGCTGAGGTTACAACCTGTGAATTCGCACTCAAAAAATCTAACGTCAGAAAGGTCTGCATTTGAGCAATCACAGTTATTGAAGATGCAGGATTCATATTCTCCCTTTACCAGAGGCTCTTTCGTGAAGTTAGTTTTGTTGAAGGTTTTGTCTTGGGTTAGCGTTTCCATTATTTTACTTGTATTATAGTATGTGGCTCCTTACAATTAAGATCGTTGTCAACAAGTATGCGGCAGCAAGTTAGTATATGATGATCTTATTATGCTGGCGTATTTCGCTCTTGCAAATGAATTATTTAAACTTTTTTGAAGGCTTTTGTCTTGTATCAAAAAAGGTTAACAACTCAATTTTGTTTCCTTTTTTACGATACAGAAGAAGATTGTGCTTTGTAATTATTGCCTGCCGGATATTTCTTTTTTCAGACATCCTGTATATCTCAGGGTCTATGCTTATTAATTCTAAAACTTCATCAGTGCGGGAAACAAAGTTGGCGATTTCTTTATCAGTCCAATTTTTTTCAAGCCATTCTATGATCTCATCATAGCGCTTTTCAGCCTTAGGCAACCAAATTATTTTGTACGCCATTTGTCGTATTTCTTCATTACTTTTTCATGGGGTTTCCCTTCTCCCCTTTCCGATTGCTGCAAGGCTTCTTCCACATCATCTTTTACATGGCCTGGTAGCTCATCCCAAAAATCCTGCTGCTTGTCAATTTCAAGAATCGCGTTCACCCTTTGCAGTGAAATTCCATCCGCTTTATCAATATATTTTTTTACCTTTTTCCGTAACGCTTCAGTAGCTGTCATACAAAATGCTTTATACAAATTTACTGATTTTTACCAATAAAAAAGGAGCCACCCGGCTCCTTTCTCTTTATTATAATAAGTATCAAGTTATCCCTTTAAGTTCACTTTATCATTAAGATCGCTGTCAACTAAGATGCGGCCGCAATGTTCGCATACGATGATCTTTTTGTGCTGGCGTATTTCGCTCTGGCGCTGTGGCGGTATTACATTGAAACAGCCGCCGCATGAATCGCGGTGGATGGGCACTACTGCCAGGCCGTTGCGATAACTGCTACGTATGCGGTCGTATGCAATGAGCAGGCGTGGTTCAACTTTTTCTTTAGCCTCTTTAGATTTTTTATTCAGCACTTTTTCTTCTTTTTCTGTATCCGCCGTGATCTTTTCCAACTCGTGGCGTTTTACCTTCAGCGCAGCCTCTACCTCTTTGATCTTTTCTTCAGTTTTCAGGCGGCCATTGGCACGATCCTTCAGTTCGAGGTTTGCGTCCTTAACGTGTTTTTCGTTAAGTTTCACCTCCAGTTCCTGCATTTCAACTTCTTTGTTGATCGCTTCAAACTCGCGGTTGTTCTTTACATTGTCCTGCTGTTTTTCGTATTTCTTTATCAGGACCTGCGCTTCTTTTTTTGCAGCGGTTTTACCTTCGATAAAGGTATTAATGCTGGAAATCTCAGCGTCAATATTATTGATGCGTGTTTGCAGCCCTTCGATCTCATCTTCGAGGTCTTTAACCTCCATTGGTAATTCGCCCTTCATGGTCCTGATCTCGTCTATTTTAGAGTCGATCTTTTGTAACGTAAGGACGGCGGTCAGCTTTTCCTCAACTGAAAAGTCTTTTACAGTAGCCATTAGCAAAAATATTTTACCGGATTGGTGTTTAAACTTGATAAAAGGATTGCAAATGTAGGGAATTTTTCTTTAAGTATAGCCTCAAATATTTCCGAAGTAAATTGTTCGCTTTCATAATGCCCTATATCAGCTATAATGATTTTCCCTTCTGCGTCAAAGAACTGGTGGTACTTAAAATCGCTGGTAATAAATATATCAGCTTTTTCATTTATGGCATCCTGCAACAAAAAACTGCCGGAACCACCACATATAGCAACTCTATTAATGTTTTTCCCTAATAAAGCAGTATGCCTTATACAATCTG
>JBIOGX010000062.1:0-10269 GCA_044448445.1 Chitinophagales bacterium | reverse complement strand
TTTTATGAGTGTATTTTTATAATATATTTATAGCAATTGATAGTTTTTCACGCATAGATCACAAAGAAAAAATACGGAGATCGCAAAGTGTAGGGTCACGATATCTATTCGGATTACGTTTTTTTGATATAAAAAATAAATTCTGGGGCAAAGGTACGATACCAAACAACACAACTGACGAAAAGATATTCACAATTTTTTTGTGTGTCAACCAAAATATCAGGAGAACAAAACTAAAAATAACTTGTGTAAAACATAAATTTTATGTTACCTTTGCAGTCCGAAAAAATCATAACCAATGCAAGCTGTAGCTTTTGTGCACGAACAACTCACCGGAAAAAAAGATTATCCCCAATTCAAAGCCGGGGATAACATTACGGTTAATTATAAAATCATTGAAGGTAATAAGGAGCGTATCCAGTCATTCAAAGGCGATGTTTTAAAACGCCAGGGACGTGGATTTACACAAACCTTTACCGTACGTAAAATATCTGATGGTGTAGGTGTTGAACGTTTGTTCCCCCTGTTCTCACCAAACATTGATTCAATTGTATTGAACAAGTCAGGCCGTGTAAGGCGCGCTAAATTGTTCTACCTCCGCGAGCGTTCTGGTAAGTCTGCACGTATTAAGGAGAAGAAACAAATACATGTTTCAGAAAAAGATTAAGGCATTAATAATATCTTTTACAAAGAAGGGTACAAAACTGTATCCTTTTTTAGTTACACAACATTCATTGAGTAACCTGCCTGCCGGTAGGCAGGTTGAGCCATTGAGTAATTGAGCATTACCCCAGCAATCCCTTTATCAGGCTCAACCATTCTGTATCAGGCAACTCCAGCCATAGGCTTGCAGTAGTATCAGCAACATTACCGGAACCATTCCGGCTATGATAGGTGGCAAATAATTTTGGTCCCCTACGCTCTATAACAAAAGTGAATGTGGCATCGGTATCCGGGTTATGTCCTTCTTTGTTATTCAACGGGTTTTGTGCAGCAGCCCTTACCCTTATCGCAAATGTTTCCATGCTGAGGTCAGGATAATCATCATATTCAATAGCCTCTATACATACCCAGTCAAATCCGGCTAACCTTGTTGTTATACCTTTCTTCTGTATATCCATTCTTATAAGGTCGCCCTTTCGGGCATGCCTCCCTACCCCCTGCCCGTGGCTGTCAGTAAGCCGGAACCCGGCACTTATAGCCGGGCAATACTTATTCCAGCTATTCACATCCAGTAGCCGGTCCTTGACATCCACAAACCAATATTCGGCATCCTCAATTGAATCAGCAACAATATTGTGCTCCAGGTCTTTTCTGAAGCCATCCTGATGAAGTGGTACGAGATAATGATTTTCCTGCATGGAACAATATTAATTTATATACAGAAAAATCTATGCCAAACTTTCCAAAAACAGGAAAAAAATTGATAAAATAATTGAAAACTAATAAATAGATGATATTTTTAAAGAACAAGTCAGTTGTACAGGTTATTTTCTGGCATGCCCTAATATAATACTTCCATTTGCAAGGGGCATACTTTTAGTTTGTATCTTGGAGGCATTATTTAAAAATGGCAATGAAAAAACTACTGCTATCCGTATTCATATTTCTTTCCTTTTCATTAAGTGGGCAAACCATTGACCGGTATTTTGAAAGCATACGGAACAATACAGCCGGGCTGACTGCCTTCTTTTCTCAAATGCCTAAGGGCGGCGACCTGCATAACCATTACAGCGGCTCGGTGTATGCAGAAACATATATAAGCTATGTAGTACAGCAGGATTACGTAATAAATCAGCAAACTCTTGAAGTAAAGACTGCTGTTCCGAAAGGCGGGAAAGGGTGGGTGCATTTCTCACAACTGAATAAGAATGGCCTGCTCGCTTCTTACAAACAAAAACTGATACAGAAATGGTCGGTGAAAGATTATAATGGCGTAAGCTATCCATCCGACAAACAATTCTTTGAAACATTCTCCGGCTTCGGGATCGCAAATGACGGGCCGGGTTGCCTTGATACCGGGCTGATGGAACTGAAACGAAGAGCACAAAAGGAGAACGTCAGTTATATAGAAACCATGTTTACCGGCATCCCCTGTGGGGAACTCAAAAGTATAGACACAAACTTTAACCACCTGCTGGAACAGGCTCAGATCATCCGTGATGAAACACTGACTGCATCCCTGTTAGAAAAAATATACAAACAGGTAGTAGATAAAAACGGGAAGGAATGTGCAGCAGATTTTAATAATCATCTGTTCACATTGCACAAAAGGTTGCATATAGACGACTCCACATTCACCATGCGGTACCAGAATTATGTTGTGCGCATTGTGCCTCCTACTGATGTATTCAAGGCGCTTATAGTAGCATTTGAATCTGCCAACACAAGCCCGCTTGTGGTAGGTGTGAACATCGTAGCGCCTGAAGATAATGAAGTATCTATGAGAGACTATTGGCTGCATATACAGATGTTCCGGTTTTGCCACAACAAATTCCCCAATGTAAAATACGCTATGCATGCGGGCGAACTCACACTCGGCCTTGTAAAACCTGAAGAGCTAACCTGGCACATAAATGCTGCAGTACATATAGCGGGAGCAAACAGGATAGGGCACGGTGTGGATATGGCCTACGAACACAACAGCTACGACCTGCTCAGGTATATGGCGAGGAATAGCATACCGATAGAAATAAACCTGTATAGCAATGAGTTTATACTGAAAGTAAAAGATGATAATCATCCTATTACTTTATACAGGGAATTTAATGTGCCCATCGTTATCTGCACAGACGATGCAGGTGTACTCAGAAGTAACCTTACCCATCAATATGTACTTTTGGCAAAGCGATACAAAGACATTTCATACCGCGAGATAAAAGAGTATGTTTTTAACAGCATTGATTACAGTTTCATTAAGGAAGAAAGCGTAAAAGTGAGATTGAAGGCGCAGCTACGGGAACGCTTTAATAAATTTGAACAGGAAGTACTTGCCACTCATAAATATCAATAAATAATGGGTTTCTATGACCTGGATAAGGCGCAGCGGGATATACTCGTTGAACAAATCAATAAGCACATTGAAGGTGATATTCGTTCAGGTAAGCAAGGACGCCTGCTGCAATACTTCTCTGATACAGATACTTACATCCGCAAGACTGCATACCTTGCTATTGGTAAACTGTATATAGCCAATAAAAAACTCGCCGCCGCCATCATCCGCCAACTGGAGCATTTATTAAAGAACAATGATCCAAAAGTAAGGCAAACCGTTGTCAATGCAGCGGGAGAAATAGGTAAATGGAACTTCGCCATAGTTAAACATTTCTTCGATACAGGGCTATTTGATGAACATCATTCCGTGCGCAATGCAGTGATCGGTTCCATGAAAAAAATGGGAGAGAAAAACCCCGCCCAGGTTATTGAGTGGTCCCGCGCTTACCTTCATCACCCTGATAAAGAGATACGCAGGGAGATATGCCACGGCATAGAACTAAGAGGCAGAACACACCCGGAAGATATACTACCCCTGCTCAAAGAACTGCAATATGACAAAATAAAGCGCGTAAGATGGACGCTTGTGCATGTCATAGGCCAGATAAGCTATAAAAAAGGCTGCCTGGAAACAGTAATGGGTGAAATACTAACCTGGGAAAATAAAGACCTCGTAGCTGATGCCATCGGAGAGATCATTGATGTGCACTACCGTTATAAAAACTTCTCCTGCTATACACAGGATGTGGCCAGGAAATATATCGAATCGTGCCTAACACCGTAGAAACGGCATGATGCCATCTCCATGCTGCCGTTTCATAAAAGAGGGCAGTTTCGCAATTGCGAATACAGTCCTCTTTCTATTGATAACAAGGATTATACCAGTTAGACATTGAAATCACCCATAGCCCCTGGTTTTAACCAGGGGTCTGAGAACAAGGTAATGAGTATAACCGTTTTAACGGTTTAAATTTGATACGGTGTGTTTTTAAAGTCGATTTGGTATTAGTTTACTTTTTAGGACAATCCCACAAACATAAATCATCATTACCCTGAAAGTTGCGGGCGCCTTCAATTGGCCTATTTTCCATTTTGCCGGGGTCCTTTATTTCCCGGGCTTCCTTATCCGTCGGGTAGTTACCCATATAGGTATGTTCCGTGTTATATTCTAATATACCCGCAGAAGTAAACGGCCATTTTTCATTATCATAAAAATCACCCGGACATTCCTTAACCACTATGTTATGCTGCCGGTGAGTATAGCAGGGCATCACTGGCTCGTCATTCACTTTTTTAAACAAAGGCTTTTGCGGTTCAACCGGTTTTGCAGCTACTGCAGCCATATTTGGTTTGGGTATCTTATGAGTTGTAGTTTTGAAACTATAACCAAGGTAAGCATTATTACCGCTATAGGTTACATCCATACATCCGGGGATGTCTAAATTCTCTTTTTTAAGCATAAAACAGGTAGGAACCGGCTCTTTTTGAACCATCTTTTTTGATACCGCCTTATGTTTATCCGGGCATCTTTTATCTTGAGCAGAGCCACCAATAGCTGTAAAGCTTATCAGCGCTATAAATAATAATATCGTTTTCATAACAATCGTTTTTCATAAATAAGTAAAAATTGCACGCCACCGACTGTTAAAGGAATATGAATTATTAACTTAGCAGCTTAACCGTTACTTTTGACTCCTAAATTTTAATACCTCATGCAAGCCTGGAAAGATTATCAATTACAAAATAAGGACCGTTTCCTCAGCGAACTGCTTGACCTGCTGCGCATACCATCTGTAAGCGCTGACAGCAACCATAAAGACGACATGGTACGTTGCGCAGAAGCGGTAAAAGAACACATGCTTAAAGCCGGTTGTGATAAAGCCGAAATTTGTCCAACACCAGGGCATCCCATAGTATATGGAGAGAAAATAGCCGACCCTAAACTGCCTACTGTGCTGGTATATGGACACTATGACGTACAGCCCGCAGATCCGATGAACCTGTGGCATAGCGGCCCGTTCGACCCTGTTATCAAGGATGGAAAGATATACGCACGCGGCTCCTGCGACGACAAAGGCCAGATGTTCATGCACATCAAGGCGCTGGAAGTAATGGCAAAGACCAACAGCCTGCCCTGTAATGTGAAGATCATGATAGAAGGCGAAGAAGAAGTAGGTTCCAGCAACCTCGGCAAGTTCCTCGAAGACAACAAAGAAAAACTGAAAGCCAATATCGTATTGGTGTCTGACACTTCTATGATCAGTATGGAAACTCCATCTATAGAAAGCGGGCTGCGCGGCCTTTCCTATATGGAAGTGGCAGTAACCGGCCCTGACCGCGACCTGCATAGCGGTGTATATGGCGGCGCTGTTGCCAACCCTGCTACTATACTCTGCCAGATGATCGCCTCCATGCATGATGAGAACAATCATGTCACCATACCGGGCTTTTATGATAAGGTTCAGAACCTCACTGATACAGAGCGCAAAGCCATCAACTCAGCTCCTTTTAGCCTTGATGAGTACAAGAAAGAACTCGGCATAAAAGAAATATGGGGCGAAAAAGGCTACACTACGCTTGAGCGCACCGGCATACGTCCTACCCTTGAGGTAAATGGTATATGGGGCGGTTACACAGGCGAAGGCGCGAAAACAGTATTGCCTTCAAAGGCTAATGCTAAAATATCTATGCGCCTGGTTCCAAACCAAAACTCTGATGAGATTAGTGAACTATTCAGGAAGCACTTTGAAAAAATAGCGCCTCCTTATGTAACTGTAAAAGTAACGGCGCATCATGGTGGTGAGGCAGTTGTTACCCCTACGGATTCACCCGCATACAAAGCAGCGGCAAGGGCTATCGTAACTACTTTCGGTAAGGAGCCTATACCTACACGCGGTGGCGGCAGCATACCTATCGTGGCGCTGTTTGAAAAAACACTTGGCCTCAAAACCGTGCTGCTTGGCTTCGGGCTTGATAATGATAATATCCACTCTCCCAACGAGAAGTACGATGTGTTCAACTACTACAAAGGCATTGAGACCATACCTTACTTCCACAAGTACTTTGCGGAAACGGTTAAGTAGTTAATAGGTTAACCTATTAACCAATTAACTCATTCAGACACATTCGCATTATTAATGCCATAGTAATACATGCCCTGGTAGCCGGGGTAGAAGCCTGCAATTTGTAGATTTTTGCTGCCGGCAAAGGCTGACTGCAGGTCATTCATTGACTTGATGGCCTCATCATTAATACCGGTAATCACAAAACCTTTCTTCATTTGCGTTTGTTTTGCAATGGCGCCGCTGCCAAGGTCTGTTACCATCACACCGCCACTGATATTGTAATTGCTTTTTTCTTTATCGCTGAGCGGGCGGAAGGTAGCGCCGAGCAATTTGGCGCTGCTTTCCGCTTTAATGATACTTGTAGTGCCTTCAATGTTGGTGAGTTGTACGGTAACGGTGTACTCTTTGCCACCACGGCTATACACAACACTCACATTGTCGCCCGGTTGGTAGCGGGCAATTTTTTCCTGCAATTCAGACTGTGTGCTTACTGTTTCGCCATTAATGCTAATAATGAAATCTCCTTTTTTGATACCGGCTTTTGCCGCGCCACTTTTCTCAACTACACTTGCCACATACAGGCCCTCTGCATTGCTGATACCTAATTTTTCAAGATCATTCGTAGTCAATGATTTACTGTCTATATATTGAATACCCATGTATGCACGTTGCACACTGCCGTACTTCATGAGGTCATTCACCGCTTTGCGCACTATGTTAGATGGTATGGCGTAAGAGTAGCCCGCATACGAACCGGTAGGTGATGCTATAGCTGAGTTGATACCGATCAACTGTCCGGCAGTATTTACGAGTGCACCGCCACTATTACCGGGATTCACAGCAGCATCTGTCTGGATAAATGACTCTATGGCAGAGGCTGATTGCGTCTTGTTAATACCGAGCGAACGTCCTTTGGCGCTGATAATGCCGGCAGTAACTGTAGCATCGAGCGAAAGCGGGTAACCTACGGCAAGTACCCATTGACCCAGCCTTGTATCATCGCTGTTGCCAAACTCCATAAATGGCAGGCTCTTGTGTTCTTCTACTTTCAGCACGGCTATGTCGGTTGACGGGTCTGCGCCTACAACTTTGGCAGTGGTGGTATAGCGGTCGTTGAAAGTTACGGTTACCTCATTGGCATCTGCCACAACGTGGTTGTTGGTAACTATGTAGCCATCAGGAGATATTACCACGCCTGATCCGGAGCCTTGCTGCGAGGGTATATAATATTGCCGTTGACCGAATAGCTGGCTAAACATATCGTTGCTGTTGTCAATAATAGTGCGGGCATTAGTAGTGGTTTTTATATGCACTACCGCTTTTACCGATGCTTCTGCGGCAGGTTCAAAATTTACAGGGCCTGCATTTGCTGAAGCATTGTTACTATATGCCGCATAATTTACAGGTACCGGTTTGGTTGTGTTGGTATCGTTAAAATATGGTACCTGGCGCTGAAAATGTGATACCGCGAAAAGTGTTATTACAGATGTCAGCGCTGCTGTAATAATGACTGGAAACAATTTGTATTTCATAGCTGTTCCTTTATTTTTTATCTGTGATTAGTAGGTCAAATTTATTGCCGGGGAATATTAGAAAAGTGTTAAAAACCCCTGCCCTCTCCCGAAGTATCGGGATTTCATGTCGGGGAACCATATATTTAACTGAATTTTTAAATTTCAACAAACCCTGCATTCATTTTACTTCCGGCTACTTGTGATATTGCATTTAATTAGTTTAGAAAAATTGTCACCGCCGATGTCAGGCCTTGCGTATTTCTTGCTCACTTGTGCAATTTCCCGGATGTGACTGACATTATTTTAAAAAGCCTGTACCCCCGTTGAGCGTAGTGTTCCAAAATAAAAATACACAATAGTTCGGCGTATGTCTCCAGATTAAGTCTGTCACGCTATTTGTGGGATGCATAATCGAAGAACCATGTTGACAAATATTCCGTATTTTCTAGCCCCCGTTGAGCGTAGTGTTCCCAAAATAAAAAAAAATAGTTCGGCGTATGTCTCCAGACTACGTCGTATTGGTAGCCAATCTCACGATTGGCGTAACCAAAAACAAACATCCAACGCGAATTGGTTGCGCCACCTACGGGGCGCATGTGGTGGTGGTAATGTTGTTTCTACAAAGCGATAGCCACCTAACGGGGCATAACATACAATTCTAACAATTCTTTAATTCCCGATATTCCAGTTCAGACAACCTTGCACACCTAATGGAGTGCTAACAATGAACCATAAAATTTTTTCATGAAAATCATTTCAATCATTTAGAGTCATAGTTCAGACAAACTTATCCACAATTTTCAAAAATACTTCCCGCACCAATCCTGCAACACAGCAAATACCCCAACAAGATATCCACAAAATTCGTCCTGAACCAAAACCCCGCTCTAACTTTATGCCCCTAAAAGTGAAAATGCTATGAAGAACTATCAAAATAAAGACACATCACCTCCATATTTTTATCGCTTTACTAGATGATAGTAGAGATGAACTCCAGCACATAATGGGGCATTAATAATGTCGTAGATCGGCAGAGGCTGATAAAAATAACATTAAAAGCTGACACGCATATCAAAGCAAGATCGCAGTTCTGCATAGACAGAATTACCAGCCCCATATAGATGATAGATGCTGGACGTAACAGCGTATAGCCCTTTTTGGCGGGCGGAGCCTTTCGCCAAAAATCGCCTTTTCTTTTGTTACTTTTCTGGTGCCTGTCCCGGTTTTATATCGGGAGCGACGCAAAAGAAAAGTAAAGACAACACGGACAGAAAACATGATTCTAAAACAATAAAACAATCAATCAATTCACCCACTCCCAACCTCACAACATGGGCAACTCCCCGCCGTGGCGGGACTGGGGGTAAATCAATTTTTATGAACAAAGAAAAACAACACCAGGCCAAACACCTCTACTTCCAGTCAGACCTCACCAAAACACAAATAGCTGCATTGATAGGCGTTGGTCGCCGCACCGTCCACTACTGGATTCGCGAAAACAATTGGGACAGGCTCAAAACAAGTGCCATCCATCTCCCGGCTATGCTGGCAGAGAACTGCTACATGCTCATTAATCAATTCACTAACCATTTGCTTTCAGAAAATCGTATTATGCGTCCTGTCACGCATCTCGAAGCAGAAACGCTGCACAAGTTAACCCTCACAGTCAAAAAATTAAAGAACCATAGCACCCTCAATGAGAGTATGGAAATGTTCGCCCACTTTATGAAGCGCGTCAGCCAAAAGTCTCCTGCGCTTGCCGACCAGATTTCACCCTTCATAGAGGAATATGTCGAAAACTGGGCAAAACTCAACCCCAGCCAGTTCAGGTCAGACAAGTTCAACGAACAAGGTTTTATCCCCATCCCTGATCCCAACAATCCTGATGAGAAAAAGCTTGAAGAAATTGCTGAGGCTCAAAAAGACTTTGCCGATATCATGGCTTGGGAACAGGAACAAAATAACACGTCCATAGAACCAATGATCGAGGCCCTTCTCCAAAAAGAAGCAGCCGAAGCAGCAAAGGCTGTTTCACCCACCGAAGCGTCAGCGACGGAGGGCGACCTGCCTCCTGTCTCACCCGCCGTAGCTTCAGCGAAGGAGGGCGACCTGCCTCCTGTCTCACCCGCCGTAGCTTCAGCGAAGGAGGACGATCTCCAAACCGCCCCTGCCTCCTGCAACCTGCCATCTGCTCCTGTTGCTGCTCCTGCCTCCTGCGACCTGCCTCCTGTCTCACCCGCCGTAGCTTCAGCGAAGGAGGGCGGCTTCAAAACTGCTTCTCCCAAAAAACGCATGACCTTTAACGAGATGCTGGCAGCTTGTAATGGCGACATACTGGCGCTTCATGATATGGTAGATGAGATGGACGAGCTCAGTGATGAAGAAGTAGCCCATCGCAAATTCCTCCGCAACTATGCCGATGTCTTAAAAGCCAAAATCGCCAAACGCCCTGCAGCATGATTACGCAACACCTCCCCTCTCTCGGGAAGTAGCTAATTTGTAAACACAATTTCCTTGAAAATGATAAGGTGGGATCATGCAACTTGAGTACTACACCTCATGTTATACCCCATAGGGGTTACCGCTTTGTAGTACTACACCTCATGTTATACCCCATAGGGGTTACCGCTTTGTAGTACTACACCTCATGTTATACCCCATAGGGGTTACCGCTTTGTAGTACTACACCCATGTTA
>JBIOGX010000061.1:0-10461 GCA_044448445.1 Chitinophagales bacterium | reverse complement strand
GTCGCTGAACCGGTTTAAAGCGCTTGGTAAACCCATTCTTGCAGGCCTTTCGCGGAAGTCGATGATCTGTAAGGCGCTGAAAGTAAACCCGGACCATGCCCTGAACGGAACAACAGCCCTGAATATGGTGGCGCTGCAGCAGGGCGCCAATATATTAAGGGTACATGATGTGAAGGAAGCTATGGAAGTGGTGGAATTGGGGAAATGGGTAATTGGGTAAAAAGTTAAAAGGGTAAAAGGGTAATTGGTTAAAAAGTTAGCCTGCTGGTTTTTACCTCCTCAGTATTATCCTGAACGTAGTCCCCTTGCCTACTTCCGACTGCTTAACGAATATTGATCCGTGATGGTATTTCTCAATAATACGCCGGGAAAGTGATAAGCCCAATCCCCATCCTCTTTTTTTGGTAGTAAAGCCAGGAGTGAATACATTTTTTACCTGGTGCCCGGGTATGCCTTTGCCATTATCCTGCACATCTATATACACTTGCTGAGGCGTATTGGTAACGGTAATGTCAATCTTCCCGTGTCCGGCCATAGCGTCAAGCGCATTGCGTATCAGGTTTTCCATTACCCAATCAAAAAGCGGGCCGCTGATATTTACAGGTATCTCCTGTTCTTTATTGTGTAGCGTAATACTTATTTTCTGTGGCGCCCGTTTCTGCATATACTCTACTATTCCCTGCAGCCGTGTCACTAAGTTTTCTTCTTCAAGCTGCGGAGCGCTGCCCACCTTGCTAAAGCGGTCTGCCACTAATTTCAGCCTGTCGAGGTCTTTTTGCATTTCTATCACCGCTTCGCTATTGGCATTATTATCTCTCAGCAATTCCAGCCATGCCTCTATAGAGCTTAGCGGGGTACCAAGCTGATGAGCCGTTTCCTTAGATAATCCTACCCATACCTGGTTTTGCAGGCTGCGGTGAGCCGCAGTCAATGCTATCAATACAACCACAAGGAAAAGAATAATAATGGCAAGTTGCACATAAGGGAAATACCGCAATTGTATGAGCAGGTCAGACTCCCCATAATACACAAATTGTTTCCCGGTTCCATAATCAGCTATTATCGGAGGATGTATTTTCTTAAACTCCTCTAATTTTTCATGCACCACTTTATGCGGATAAAGCGCATGCAGTGTATCAATATTTTTGCAATCTATAATACCGCCCTTTTCATTGGTGATAATAAGCGGTATAGAAGTATTTTGGGTTATGATATTGGTGGGAAAAGCATTTTCCTGTGTGTTACTGCCGCTTGATGATATAAGGGTCTTGATAGCATTGGCTACTTCCTCTACTTTTTTCTTTTCTTCATTGGCCAGTTTCCCTGCAAGCTGGCTGGTATAATAAAGGGATGCACCTACGATACATAATGCGATTACGGCAAGATATGTTTTCCAATTCAGGTATTGACGCATGGTTTTTCCCCCGGTTAACAATGGAAAGGTAAAAATATTATGATTTTGAAGGAATAACTATTATTTTTGCCATAGAAATTTTAATACTTCATGGATACCCAACATTACAATCAGGAGATAGAGATCGAAAACCCGCATGATATAGAGCTGAATAAGCCTTCCAGGTCGCGTTTCTTATTCTTATTAAGTTTTTTTGGCTTTTTCATATTTGCATGGGC
Organism: Chitinophagales bacterium; assembly: GCA_044448445.1. GTDB lineage: Bacteria > Bacteroidota > Bacteroidia > Chitinophagales > Chitinophagaceae > Nemorincola. The sequence goes on along the minus strand of JBIOGX010000061.1, from coordinate 8,829 downwards.
TGGTTGCTACAATCTGTATGAGCATAAGTACCAGAAGAATGATAATGTTGCCGCTCCTGATAATACCCTTTACGAACCTAAGTATAAATAATCGGTAGCAGCCTTTCCCGCTATGATCGAATGCCATAAGGATACTGCTGTTGTAATATTAAGCTACAATGGCGCTAAGTGGCATGAATTATTTTTGCCTAAGATCGTTGACGAAGCCCATACAGGATACGAAGTTATCGTAGCGGATAACGCCTCAACCGACGATACCCTGCAATACGTACAAACCAATTTCCCATCAGTAAAAACGCTCCGGATAACCATAAACCACGGTTTTGCCAATGGTTACTACGAAGCCCTCAAACAAATAAAGGCTAAATACTACGTTTTACTTAGCGCTGATTTTGAAGTGACTGAAGGATGGTTCTCTCCGTTGCACCAGGCTATGGAACGCGACGAAATGCTTGCCGCCTGTCAACCCAAGATACGCTATTGGCGAGACCGTGAGCTTTTTGAATATGCCGGCGCCGGCGGCGGGTTTATGGACAATTTCGGCTACCTGTTCTGTCGTGGCCGTATTTTTTTCAACATCGAAAAAGACAATGGCCAATACAATGATAATATAGAAGTATTCTGGGCATCGGGCGGTTGCTTTATGGTGCGGGCAGGCCTGTATCATAAGGTAGGTGGCCTCGATGAAGATTTTTACGCGCACATGGAGGAAGTGGACCTCTGCTGGCGGCTGAAAAATATTGGGTACAAGATCGGTTATATTGGTGGGTCATTGGTATATCATGTAGGTGGCAGCGTCATCAGCTATGGCAGCCCTCAAAAACTATATTATAACTTTCGCAACAACCTCATTCTGCTTATAAAGAACGAAAAAGGAACTAAACTACTATGGTTATTCCCTTTGCGATTCATACTGGACGGAATAGCCGGCCTGCGGCTTTTACTGATGGGCAAATTCAAACAAACATTTACCATTATCAAGGCTCACTTCCACTTTTACAGCGAAGCGGGGAAATGGCTGAAACGCAGGCGGGAAAATAAAAAATTGATCATTGCCCGTAATGAAGCAGGTATTTATCCCCATAGTATTGTATGGAATTATTTTTTACTCGGCAAGAAAAAATTTACTGACCTGAAGTGGCAGCCTAAGAAGCTCAGTTAACAGGTTAAAAAGTTAACTTGCCTACCGGCAGGCAGGTTGGTTAAAGGGTTAATTGGGAACAATGTAAACCAACTTATTATATCTTTATACCTGATTTAAGACAATTAACCAGTTAACTCAAAAAAATGGCGCTTTTCTCACAACTCGGTAATTACAGGAATTTCGGGATCTTCGTGATGCGCATGGGTTTGGGAGTAATGATGTTTATGCATGGCCTTCCCAAACTTACAGGTGGCCCGGTAAAATGGGAAAGCCTTGGTCATGATATGGGGTACCTGCACATACATTTCCTGCCTGTTTTCTGGGGATTTATGTGTGCGGTCACAGAAACTATAGGGGGCTTGTTCTGCGTGCTGGGATTATGGTTCAGGCTGGTAAGCATATTAATGGTCATTAACTTTATTGTTGCTGCACTTGCAAGTTATGCTGAAAACCACAACATAATGGACGCATCTCATGCCATAGAACTGGCTTTTGTATTCTTTGGCCTGATATTCCTCGGCGCAGGTGAATGGTCTGTAGATAAAAGTTAAACCTTGCCAGAGCCCCGCACCTTAAAGGTTATGAGGCGTCTTTGGTAACAACAACCCATATCTTATTTGCTTCCTTTTTACGGATACTAAGATAGTATCCGGCTATTTGTATGGCCATCGGGTCGCCCATGGGAGCTATCATTTCCACACATACCGGCTCACCGGGAATACAGCCCATTTCCATTAGGGTCAATTGAAAATCACTCTCTTCATGGCTTTTGATAATAGCCTTTGTACCTGGAGGTAACTCAGAAAGGCGCATTACATTTTCTTCCACTTTCATCCCGGCAAAGTTAAGAAATTTAAAGGGTAAAAAAGGTTACTTTTGGATGGCTTTGAGCAATGCAATTGTCGCCGCGGTGGGAACCGCCCTGCCTGCCGGTAGGAAAGTTTGTAGCATACAAAAAGGGTACTATTATTAACTTTACAGGATGAGTGAATTTATCATTTCCGGTAAGTTGGTTGACTTGTTTGAGCGACGTATATATCCTGCGGAAGTGGCAGTAAAAAACGGTATTATCAAATCCGTTACAGAAATCGCCTCCGCTGAAGAACAATATATACTGCCGGGTTTTATAGACGCACACATACATATAGAAAGCTCTATGCTTGTGCCAACAGCTTTTGCTGGTTTAGCAGTAATACATGGCACTGTAGCCACCGTATCTGACCCGCACGAAATAGCTAACGTAAATGGGCGCGAAGGAGTGCAGTACATGATAGATAATAGCAAACTTTCGCCTTTTAAGTTTTTCTTTGGCGCGCCATCATGTGTTCCGGCAACCGGTTTTGAAACAGCAGGCGCCACTCTGGATGCAAAAGCAGTAGAAGAATTATTGCATAGCCCGGATATATGGTATTTGTCGGAAATGATGAATTATCCCGGGGTATTGCATAACGATCCGGAAGTAATGGCTAAAATAGCCGCGGCAAAACGCGCAGGCAAACCCATAGACGGCCATGCACCGGGGTTGCGCGGTGATACTGCCGCTACCTACGCTGCTGCCGGCATCACTACCGACCATGAATGTTTTACGCTGGACGAAGCGCTCGATAAAATTAAAGCGGGCATGCACATTCTTATCCGCGAAGGCAGCGCAGCAAAAAATTATGAAGCTCTTGCTGAACTATTAAACCTATATCCTGAACGGGTAATGTTTTGCAGTGATGATAAACATCCCGATGAACTTGTCCTCCACCACATCAATGCGCTGGTGAAACGCTCATTGAAAAAAGGTTATGACTTCTATAATGTGTTGCGGGCCGCATGTGTGCAACCGGTATTGCATTACAAACTACCCGTGGGACTATTACGGGTAAAGGATGCGGCGGACTTTATAGTAGTAAATAACCTGGATGATTTTGCGGTACTGCAAACCTACATTGACGGAAAACTGGTAGCTGAAAAAGGTAAGACATTATTGCCTGACATAGCGGTTAATCCCATTAATAATTTCAAGGCGCACAAAAAGAATATTGACCAGTTCAGAATAAAAGCGCAAACTACAGCGCCTTTGATCAGGGTAATAGAAGCCATAGAAGGCCAGCTTGTAACAAATGAGTTGCAGCTACCCGGCATTGTCGCAGATGGATATATAGTGAGTGATACACAACGGGACATTCTGAAGATAGCCGTTATCAACAGGTATGAAAGTGACGCACCTGTATCCGTTGCTTTTATTAAAAATTTTGGTTTGAAGCTTGGCGCACTTGCATCAACTGTTGGGCATGACTGTCACAATATCATTGCCGTAGGCGTTGATGATGCCGCTATCTGTGCGGCGGTGAATACGCTTGTAGATTGCAAAGGCGGAATATCGGTAGCATGGGATAAAGATAATGTCGCTTCTATGTCATTGCCTGTGGCAGGCTTAATGTCTCTTGATAATGGCCACACTGTAGCTGCCGCATATACAGAGATTGATAAACTCGCAAAAGAATTGGGTACTACGTTACAGGCGCCTTTCATGACTTTGTCATTCATGGCGCTGCTGGTAATACCTTCCCTGAAACTGAGCGATAAAGGATTGTTTGACGGCAGTAAATTTAAATTTACTTCTGTTGAGGTTTAATCGCTAAGTGAAGATGTCAAACCATGCAAATGAGATTTGTCAACTTTTTAAAAGTTGGCAAATCCGATCACTTGATTCCTCAACCTGAACAAAGAAGCAACGCCACGTATGAAACGTGGCGTTATAATTTTAGTGATTGATTTTTACATTATACAACTACCATAAGCGCTTCCCTGATGCGGCCTTCTATTTCATTCATCATTTCAGGATTGTCGTTGAGGAATTGTTTTACCGCATCGCGTCCCTGGCCTATTTTACTATCACCATAACTAAACCATGAGCCGCTTTTTTGAAGAATATTCAACTCAACACCCATATCTATGATCTCACCAACTTTGCTGATGCCCTCGCCGAAGATAATATCAAACTCTACCTGGCGGAAGGGCGGCGCAACTTTGTTCTTTACCACTTTTACGCGGGTGCGGTTACCACTGGCCACATCGCCATCTTTTATCTGGCTGATACGGCGTATGTCAAGACGAACCGAAGCATAGAATTTCAGCGCATTACCACCTGTAGTAGTTTCCGGGTTGCCAAACATAACTCCTATTTTTTCGCGTAGCTGGTTGATGAAGATGCAGCAACATCCCGTACGTGAGATAGTAGCGGTAAGCTTACGTAATGCCTGGCTCATAAGGCGCGCCTGGAGACCCATTTTGCTTTCACCCATTTCTCCATCGAGTTCGCCTTTTGGCACAAGCGCAGCAACAGAATCTATGACTACCACATCCACCGCACCAGACGAAATAAGGCGGTCGGCTATCTCAAGACCCTGCTCACCATAATCAGGCTGGGAGATAATCAGGTTATCCACGTCCACACCGAGTTTACGTGCATAGCTCGCATCAAAGGCGTGCTCCGCATCTATAATAGCGCAGATACCGCCTTTCTTTTGCGCCTCTGCAATGGTGTGTATCGCTATGGTTGTTTTACCGGAAGACTCCGGGCCGTAGATCTCTACGATACGCCCGCAAGGCAGGCCGCCAACACCTAAGGCTACATCCAGCCCGATGGATCCCGTACTGATCACGTCCATCTTTTCTTTTTGCTTGTCGCCAAGCATCATCACTGATCCTTTACCATAATCCTTCTCGATCTTGTCGAGCGCCAGCTTCAAAACTTTTAATTTCTCGTCTGCCATATTGCTTACTATTTTAGCCATAAAACGTTTTACCAAAAGTAATTTAAAAAATTACAGCTTATTCATTTTCCAAAAGAAGATATCCACAATTTTTAAACCAGGGATTAGCTATGCAGGTAGCGGATTTCAGCAGATTTTGCAGGCTATTTTGTGGGTAAGTCCGGGGAACTGTTAAGTTAAAATTCCAATTCCCAAACTCCGCACTACCTTGTTACCATGGCATAACCAACCTTACTGCCTGAAGTGATACGAACAAAATACCGGCCCGCGGACAATGACCGGATATTTATTTCACGTTCATTATTAAATGCAGCCACTTGCTTTGATTGAATATCAAATACCTCCACCTGGAATGTTTTCCAGTCTGCAGGCAACCCCAGTGTTACTATACCGTTTGCTGCAGGATTAGGGAAGGCTGTAATTTCGTATATAGCTAGTTTTTCATTTACGATCCCGGCTCCCTGTAAGGTATCACGGTATCTTACTGTTGTTATTGTTTCTGTGCCGCCGGTCACATTACTGGTTACCCAAAGGGCGGGGTAGTGTTCGCCATTAACGAGCCACTTATACTCTACCGTATTGCGCGGGATACCAAAGGTGAAGGCGGTTAATGTAATCGAATCAATTTCATGTATCTCTGACCTTACGCGGATGCAGTTTACCGGCGTGGTAAAGTATGGAGTAGTAATTGTGCCCCATCCATCAACTCTGGTTTTACGGTAACCAGCCTGTTTAATACTATTGGTCCCGGTGAGACCCATGTGGAGCAAATAATCAGCGCTGTCTGTATTGTTTCCATAGGTCAACGGGAAGAAATACCAAACATCGGGATTAGTATATTTGGAAGCTACAGGTAATGCATGATTGACTATATAGCCATCAGCCATTGCTATGTATTCAGCGCCGGGAGTTGTTGTTTCCTGGAAGAATGTGTAAATATTAGTAACAGAAAGGCCTCCACCCGGTATCATACTTAAGCCGGGAATACTATCCGCTACTTTATAACCAAAGGCTGAAAGGGGAATAGTTAATGCATAAGCCAGATTTACCTGGTATGCTGTTTTGTAGGTATCCACCCCCTGCGATGTTGGTGAAAGCGTATAATTCCATGTCATATTGGCCCCGCTATCGCCCGGATTAATGCCGGTACCTGTAATAGGGGCATTGCTATAACTCAACATATCTCCCGAAACGGGCATATCACTTGCTGTAATTACAATCTGTGCATGAGCAGACTGGAAAATAAGGAGCCCCGCAACGACGGATAAAAAATGTTTCATAACTGGTCTTTTGTCAAATATACTAATCTTTAAGGTAATAGTAAAAAAGCCTGAACCTTGATTGCTTTGATTAAAGGATTGCCATGACTGTCTCGTCTTGAAATAGGTTGACCCTGCCGGTACTTCGCCTGATTGATCAATTACTCAATGATGGTTTGGCCTGCCTATGTATTGCCAGATTTTTGTTTGTTAATTTACTTTTATCAAAGAATTAAATATGTTGGCCTTGGAAAGAACTTATCCACATATTCTTTTTTGCTATGCCACGAGCAAAAAAAATGTTTAATTTTCAAAAAGTAAACGATGAGCAGCCATTAACTATTCTCTTATGAAGCAACAAGTACGTGAATTATTGGTTACGGCAAAAGTGGCGCAAAACTGGTGCGGTCATTTTGACCAAAAAGTGGAAGAGTTGATGGCCATAGTAAATAAAGTGGATACCGATAAACGTGTGCTGGAAGCGGGAGAGCTGCTTGACGTATATCATAAAACGAAACAGAAGCCCGCAAAAGCCCGCAAGAAAAAACAGGGCGATTGCTGTGAGCGGCCTTTTGAATTTCTTGTATTCCGCAACTGATCTGCTCAGTCGAGCTGCCTGTTCAGAAAGTCTATAAAAGGCTTCATGGTATTAAATACATCAACTACTTTCTTTGTAAAATTTTTTCCTGTTATTTCCGTGTCAGTGATATTATGCCCTACAGTAAAACTTTTCATCTTCAGGTATTCTATGGCCGGGTTATCCCCGGTATAACCCTGCGGTATAGTTTTTAATTGTTCCCCGCTTACCTCGTTGAATAATTTTTTGAATTTTTTCTCTTCAATTATGGCATTGAACTCTTTAAAATTATAATCTATTTCCTGTCTAACCGCCTTTAGTATATGCGGCTCCGGCATCCACAACCCGCCACCGGCAAAGCTTTTGCCTCCGGGCGCTACATGCAAATAATAACCGGCGCCAGGAAATTTACGGCCTGCCTTGCTGAAATATGCGCCGAAATGAGCTTTATAGGGTGTTTTGTCTTTTGAAAAACGCACATCCCTGAAAATGCGGAAAATACAATCTTTAGCCTTCTGCTCTTTAAAAACAGGTTCTGTTAACGATAATGCATCAAGTATATCGCCTACTAAAGATTCATAATCTTCTTTGGCGGATGCGTAGCTATCCCTGTGTTTATCAAACCAGGGTTTATTATTGTTTTTTGATAGTTTTTCGAGAAAAGTAATAGTGCCTGGGTGTAACATGATTGTATATTTAAAAGTCAAAAATAAAAAGTAAATTATAAAAAATATTTTTTTTGATGTAGCTTTATTCCGATTACAAAATATATACTTATGTTCATCGCTTCACTTTATAATCTTAAAGGCGGTGTCGGCAAGACCGCCTCCTGCGTCAATTTTGCATACATGGCTGCAAAAGACGGTTATAAAACATTATTATGGGACCTTGATCCGCAAGGCGCCTCCAGCTATTATTACAAAGCAACAGCCCCGGCAAAAGGCAATGTAAAAAAAATAATAGAGCACAATCTGTCTATAACCGAAGCGATCATGAATACCGCTTACAAAGGGCTTGATATTATACCCGCAGATATTTCAGCCCGCAAAATGGATATCATACTTGAAACACAACATAATTCAAAGAAGTATTTTAAAACTTTGCTCAAAGAGTTATCTGCTGATTATGATTTTATTTTTATAGACAGCGCTCCGGGTTTTTCTAATGTTGCAGAAAACATATTCTATGCTTCTGACGCGGTGCTGATGCCCGTTATCCCCACTACCCTTTCTGTGCGTAGTTATGAGCAGGTAAAACATTATTTTCTTGATAAGGATATTGACCTCGGAAAACTTATGTGCTTCTTTACCATGGTGGATTCACGCAAGAATATGCACAACGATACCATGCAGCACTTGTACAAGGACAGGCGTTTTTTTGAACATTATATACCCAACCTCTCTGATGTAGAAAGAATGGGTATAAAAAAAGCTCCTTTAGAAGTTTTCGCGCCATCGGGCTATGCAAATGTGTGCTACCGTGCATTATGGAATGAAATAAAAGAAGGGGTTTTGGAGTGATCGCTATTGTATTTCATCAGGATGAAAGATTTGACAACTCCAAAGTTTCGCGGGTTGTTAAATCTCCTCAAAGCATACGCTTTACACCCTCTTTAGCATGATTTCGTTATACAGCATTTTAATAAGTCCGTCAGCAAGGCCTATCTTGGGTACATAGATCTCATCGGCAAGCGCCCAGCGCATAATAGATATATAAACCTGGAGCGCAGGAACGATTACATCCGCGCGGTCATCGCGAAGCTGGTAAAGGTGCTTACGATCATCCAACGGGGTATAGCTAAGCTCTTTGTAATAGTCTTTCAGCAGGTCAAGGGTTAGCGGGCGTCCTTCCTTACGTTTCGAGATCGAGAATATCTTGTTGATATTGCCTCCCGTACCAATAGCCTCGAGTGGCTGATAATCGCGGGCATAAGTCTTTATATACCACTTCATGTGCTCCCATTGCTCATCGGTAACTTTATTGTGGAGCATTCGTATTGTGCCGATATTAAAAGATTCCTTGAAAATGGTGTGGTTTTGAGAAAAGAGGGTAATCTCTGTGCTGCCGCCTCCTACATCTATATAC
>JBIOGX010000060.1:0-10464 GCA_044448445.1 Chitinophagales bacterium | reverse complement strand
TAATCTAAGAGGGGTTACTAAAGCAGATTTCTTCTTGTTCAGGCTTGAAAAAATATTTGCTTAATATGTAGCGCTCCCCATAAAATCACGCTGACCCATCATTTTCCCCGACCTAAAGGCCAATGTCATTAAGTTAAGGAAATGATCCTGAAGGGATCACATGTTTATAGCAAAATCATAACAAAAATAACACGATGCCGTAGGTATCGAACGTTATGGCGCTATATTATGGGCACTACTCTGCCCATTTGAACATACACATATCCCCACTAAATGACATTGACCTAAAGGTCAGGGCAACTAAAACTCATTCCTCCATTGTGCAATTTGTCCCACATCCCTTTTAAGATTATCTTTAGAAGACTTAGCTTATATTTGTTCATTAATTCTTAATAGTGAAGAACCTGTTATATAGTATTGTGGTGGCTGTAGCAGCATGTTTCTTTTCATTGCCTGTTCATGCCCAGGATGATGCTCAAAGTTTCAAAAGTTTTCAGCTTTCATGCAGTCGTGTTTCTGCCGCCATGGCTAAATACAATGATACACTCGCTAAGGATTTTAAGAAAAAAAACATAGCCTGGCCTGCTAAAGATATTTATATCCGTGCTTTTAAGTCGCAAAACGAATTGGAACTGTGGGCGCGTAATAGCGAAAGCAGTGAATACAAACTAATCAAAACATATCATATATGCGCTATTTCAGGTTTATTGGGGCCGAAACGCGCTGAAGGTGATCGCCAGGTACCGGAAGGGTTTTACTTCATTGAAGAGTTCAATCCCAAAAGCGACTATTGCCTCTCTTTATTGCTTAATTATCCCAATTATTGCGACCAGGTAGCGGGCAGAGAAAAATTAGGTGGAGATATTTATATACACGGAGGATGTGTAACCGTTGGCTGCGTGCCTATGACTGATGAAGGCATCCAGGAGTTATATACCGTATGCCTCAATGCAAAACTGAACGGAGAGGAATATATACCCGTACATATATTCCCCACCCGCCTTACCAAAAATGGGATGAGCTATCTGAACAGGGAATATGCACACGATATAAATAAACAACAATTTTGGGCGAACCTGAAAGCAGGATATGACTATTTTGAGAAAAATCATAAGCTGCTTCCGGTCATGTACGCTCCTGATGGCAAATACATAAACTAACTAATACTATCTGCTAACCATGGCTAACTTACGACTTACGACTTATCACTTGCGGCTTGTACTTACATTCATTTGTTTAATTACCCTTGCCTCATGCGAAAAAGAGATACATATTAACCTTGTAACCTCTGCGGCCCAGGTAGTAGTGCAGGGAACAATAGAGACCGGCCAGCCTCCTTATGTTTTTTTAACTTCGACCATCGGTTTTTTTTCAAAAGTAGATATCAATACACTTCAGAACAGTTTTATACATGGCGCAATTATTACCGTATCTAACGGCGCTAAAACCACTACCCTCAAAGAATATTCATTTGACACCGGGTCAAACAGCAAGTTTTACATCTATACAATAGATACCGCCAACCTTGCCAATGCCTTCGTTGGGGAAGTAAATAAATTCTATACGCTTACCATCACTTACAATGGCAAGACCTATACTTCCGTCACCAAAATACCCAATCCTAAACCTGTAGATTCTTTGTGGTTCGACGTCCCGGTATTCAAAAATTCAAAAACACCGGTCAACGCCATGCAGCTATTTGCCAACTATACTGATCCTGATACTCCGGGCAACTGTGTACGCTATTTTACAAAGAGAAATAATGAAAATTATTACCCTTCAGATATATTCAACGATGATGTCGTGAATGGCAAAGTCATCAAAGATATAGCTCTGTATGCAGGCTATAATGACAGTACAAATGCAAAAAAGGATTCATTAATCTACTTCTACCCGGGTGATACCGTAACGATAAAATGGTGCGAGATAGATAAGAATGTCTATAATTTCTGGAATTCATATTCCTACGCGGCTAATGCGCTCGGCAACCCGTTTGCCGCTCCTATCAACTTACAAACAAATATTTCTAATGGAGCACTTGGGGTATGGGAGGGAGACGGTTCTGTTTACAGAACCATAGTGGTGCCTCATTAAATAATGGAAGAAACAAAACAGTAAATATTCATTCCAAATTCTAAAATTTGATGCATCGGTAATTCTTTTGCATCTTTAAGCAAAGAAGGAAAGTCAAAATGAGTGAAATAGAAAAAGTACATTGTCTTATCATTGGGTCAGGGCCTGCGGGTTATACAGCAGCTATATATGCAGCGCGTGCAAATTTAAAGCCGGTTTTATACCAGGGTTTGCAACCGGGCGGACAACTTACCATAACTACAGAAGTGGAAAATTATCCCGGCTATCCCAATGGCATCATGGGACCGCAGATGATGGTGGATTTTGAACAACAGGCGCAGCGCATGGGCGCCGATATACGTTGGGGATTAGCCACAAAGGTTGATTTTTCAAACCGGCCATACAAAGTTGAAATAGACGAAGAAAAATGGATAGAAGCTGATGTGGTCATCATAGCTACTGGGGCATCTGCAAAGTGGCTGGGATTGCCATCTGAGCAGCGGCTTAACGGCCACGGGGTTTCTGCATGTGCGGTATGCGATGGCTTCTTTTTCAAAAACCAGGAGGTGGCTATAGTAGGCGCTGGCGATACCGCCTGTGAAGAAGCCCTGTATTTATCAAAACTGTGCAGCACGGTGCACATGCTTATCCGCCGCAGCGAAATGCGCGCCAGCAAGGTTATGCAGGACCGGGTATTGAAAACACCCAATATTAAGGTGTACTGGAATACGGATACTGTTGAAGTGATGGGCGGCCAAAAAGTAGATAGCTTAAAAGTGTTTAATAACAAAACCAATACGGAAAGTATTATTCCCATCAAGGCGTTCTTTGTAGCCATCGGGCATGAACCAAATTCAAGCCTTTTCAAAGGCTGGCTGGATATGGACGAACAGGGATACCTTATTACTCAACCCGGTTCTACACGCACTAATATAGCAGGAGTCTTTGCCTGTGGTGACGTTCAGGATAAGATATACAGGCAGGCAGTAAGCGCGGCAGGCAGCGGTTGCATGGCAGCCCTTGATGCAGAGCGATACTTAGGTACTCTGGAACATTAGTAAATATTGTTTCCGGGCATGTTATGTTTACGAAAAGATGACGAAATACCTTTATTATATTTTATTGCTGTGCCTGTCTCAAACTATTCATGCACAGCCAACCGGAACACATATCATTGTCCTCGGAGTGGCGCAGGATGGCGGTTATCCGCATACGGGCTGTACAAAACAATGCTGCACAAGGGCATGGGAGCATGATTCTATGAAAAGGTATGTAGTGTCATTGGCGCTCGTTGACCCGGAAAGTAAAAGATGGTGGCTGTTTGAAGCCACACCGGATATTAAACAGCAACTGCATTATTTTCAAACGCTTACCAAAAGACAATACTCTTTCTTGCCGGATGGTATATTCATTACTCATGCGCACATAGGACATTATACCGGCCTGATGGAATTGGGCAGGGAGGTGATGAATACGAAAGATGTTCCCGTTTATGTGCTGCCAAAAATGAAAGCCTTTTTAGAATCAAACGGCCCGTGGAGCCAGTTAGTAAAGTTGCATAATATAGACCTGCGGGAAATGAAAGCAGATACACTTGTAAATCTCTCCGGGCATATAAGTGTTAGTGCGTTTACAGTGCCTCACCGCGATGAGTATTCCGAAACGGCAGGCTTTAAAATAATCACTGAAAATAAAAAGTACCTGTTCATTCCTGACATCAATAAATGGGAAGATTGGAACAGAAAAATTATTGATGAGGTAAAGGGTGTGGACATAGCAATGCTTGACGCCACATTTTATGGCACTAACGGTCTCCCCGGCAGGAATATCAGCGAAGTGCCTCACCCTTTTGTCTCTGAAACGATGAATTTGTTTAAGAACGAAAGCAAGGATACCAGGTCAAAGATCCATTTCATCCATATTAATCACACCAACCCTTTGCTATGGGATACTCAAACACAAAATGAAGTAAAGCAGGCCGGGTTTAATATTGCATTGCAAGGGCAGGAACTCTAAAATGTTTTCAACATCCTCTCAGGCTACAACCAAAATGCCCCGAATTTCCTGACGGAAAAACTATTCTCGAATATTTAGCAATCAGGTCGTAAAAACATCATTGTGCTTTAAACACCTGGTTAGAGAATGGGGGAGTGTCCGGGATTTTTATCACATTGAAAGCATGATTAGTGGCGCGGTGGCAATTATTGCAGGTATTGGTGAGTATTGTATAGCTTTCCCTGAATAATTTCGGGTCTTTCTGCTTTATAGCGCTATCCATGCTGTCCATTGCAGGCTCTATCATAGTGATAGATTTAGACTCAGGCCTGTAGGTATCATATTCCTTAATGCCATCGAGGGCTTCTTTTATTTCAGCTACTTCAAAATCGGCCAGTTGCCAGTTTTGCGCCTCACCTGCAAACCAAAGCCTGGCATGGTGCACCTGTATTCCGGCCATAAATTCTCCAAAGCCCGGCTTGTAGGTATGTGCCAGTTTGTTTTGCAGGCTGTCTATCTGCGCCTGAAGTTGTTGGGTGTTGTTATTCTTTTGTTCGCATGAGGCAAACGTTAGCAGCATAATGATAAAAATAAATTGTTTCATGGCAGGGAGACTTTTTCAATCATAAATATCTTTCCTCAAACCTAAATCAATTACATCTACTATAAGCACGTGGTCATGAATGTCATAAATGATACGATATTCGGATACACGAATACGGTAACTATCTCTGCCTTTTAGTTTTTTATATCCATGAGGCCTGGGATTGTTTGCCAAAGCGTAAATAGCTTTCTTAATGTTGGTATAATAGGGTTCGTTTATATTTTCTAAAGCTTTTATTGCTCTTTTCTTAAGAGTTACCTCGTAAGCCATTTATTTTTTGTTTTGGCGGTTGGCTTCAATCATTTTAAACGCTTCATCAATAGGAATTGAAGGATCAGTATCGGCTTTGGCTTCATCATATAACCGGATATCATCCAATTCTTCCAATTCTTCCATAATACTTTTAAATTCCTGCATAGCAAGTATTACAGAAAGTTTTGTGCCTTCGGGGTCGGTAATGTATTGCGGATGTACGGTAATCATAATTTTTTATTTAGTACAAAGATCGTGAATGATTGTATATGTTCCAAGACCTTTTATTGATAGCCTTGTTTGTTTTAATTATCGGAATGAGTGGAATATATAATTCAATTAGGGGTTAATAAAATCATCCATCTCCTTATAATACCATTCCGGGGCGTCATACATAACGAAGTGTTTGGTTTTGTCGGCGGCTACATGCACGGTGCATTTGCCGCACGCTTTGTATTGATCTGCAAAAGTTTCTATCACAGATTCACGCGTAAACTGGGGATACTGGGGTATTTTGCCATAAGCAGCCAATACCAATACCGGGATATTTACTTTGCTTATTGTTTGACGAAGGTCTTTTGAGTTCATCTCTGCCATAGTATAAGCCATTGTCTTTTTATCAGATTGTAATCCCCATGATGTTATGGCATTCCATTTTGTTGAGTCATTGCACATGTAGCGCGCGGTCATCATTTGATTGAACTTCATCTGGTTCTCATTCATTTTGTTGAGATTATCGAGCATGGCTATTGCTTTGCTTTCATCAAAGGTGTCCACTGTATTTGGGCTTTGAGCCGCGGCAAAAAACGGCATCGCATCCACTATGACCACTTTTTGCAGGTGTACATTCCTGTCAGATGCAATCCAGAGCGACAGCACTCCGCCAATGGAATGGCCGATAAGGATAACGTTATTGAGTTTTTTGTCTTCCATGTATTGCTCTATCTGGTTCTTGATCGTTTCAAGGTACGGGCCTTTTGAAAGTGGTGGTGCCCCGGCATAGCCCGCAAGCGTGAATACATGGCACTCATGACTGCCGGACAGATGCGCAACAGTCTCCTTCCATTCATCACCGCTGCAGGTGGCGCCCGGTATCAGTAATACAGGTTGCCCTTTTCCTGATACTTTCACCTGGAAAGCATCGTATTTCTTATTGGCAGCTACGGACGTGAAAGAGCACAATAACAGCAATACGCAAAACGGGAATAATTGTTTCATAAGTTTTTTGTGAAGTTAAATAATCTATATTATAGTAAACAATTCCGGGCTATATAAAACTGCACTTATTCCGAACCAAGCCAATATTATTCCAGCACGATCTTTGTCTTATAATCGGTGCCCTCTTGCTGAAAGGATAGGATATACATGCCTCTTGCGAGGCCATCGAGGTGCAGCAAATGTTCATTTTTACCGGGCCCGGTTTCGCCGGTTTCTTCTGTAATGACCTGCCCGACCATATCGAGTAACCTGATCTTATATGTTCCCCCGTATTGTGAATCGAATACGATAGTAGCTTTATCAGTTGCGGGGTCAGGATAGGCATATATGCCGTTTTGTTGTGCAGAGATATTGCTTACATAGTCAGGGCAGGTAGTCAATGATGTCGGAGCTGAAGGATTACCATTGGCTACTACTTCAAGTGTGTATGTTCCCATTGGCAACGTGGCAGGTAATGTAAACATGGCAGTATCCGGTAAGCTGCCCGTCATTACTCCCGTTCTGTTCCAGTTGTAAGAACGTGCATAATATACATCTGTACCGGACTTTAAACGTATGATGGGGTAGTTGGTGGCCATTTGCCAGTCATCGCCATAACTCGCGCCTTCTGTAATACCGTTAAACAGGGTTCCTGTTATTTGATAAGTGCTGCAATTGACCCGTCTCAGGTTGGTAATGGTAGGTTTTCCTGCAGGGAGGGGTATGCCATCCGGTACATAAACAAAGTACTGGTTAGACCATATACCGAAAAGTATTGAGCCATCCGGTAAGTCGAGCATTGTAGTAATATAAGGGGCTGCGCTCACGGTATCATCTCCGGTCGGTCCCACGATACGGGTAAATGAGTTGGTAAGATAATTGAACTCGTAAAAAGACATAGGAGACGGGAACCAATTGGAATCAGTGGGCTGATTGGAAGTAGTAAAAAGCACTTTGCCATTTACCATCATTGCAGCAGGTGCATCAGGGGTTGCCTGGCTGTCGGGCATATCTGGGCCGGCAGCCCATGTGCCGGGGCTTGCGCTGCCGGATGGTGTATAAAAAGCTGTGTGGCCGGTAGCGCCAAGGAAAAAGCCCCGTCCATCAGGCAGGAGGACTGACGGGCCTGTTTCTGATATTACCGTGTCATAGAGGGCAACGGGCACTGTGGCATCAGCAACCCATGTGCCGGAAGCAGGTATGTATCGCTCTGAAGCATTTGATGCAAGATCAACAAACAATATACTGCCATCCGGTAGTTTCAGCCAGGTTGATTCCGCTTTAGCGCCCATGCACATCGGGCCTGAAGTAAAAGTATTACTGGCCGGGTCATAAATATAATTGGCCCTGTTCCCGAGGCTAAAATTAAAAAGGCTTTGCAGCACTTTGCCATTCGGAAGTATTTCGGAATTTGCATCAATGAAAGAATCGGTGTATGCCAAGGGTGGTACAGGTGTCCATACGTCAGTCAAAGGGTTATAAACTTCGGCGCTTCCATAACCGCTGCCGTATTCACCTCCCGCAACATATACCTGCCCGTTCTTAAGTACCTGCGATGAAAAATAGAGCCGGTCATCATTCATAGGGGCTATGGTGGACCATGTGCCATTTACATAACTGCCATTAATATCCGGTGTTAGTTTATTCCAAACATTTCCATTCATAGCCCCGGTTTGTGTTTTTACAATAACGGTACCATCGCTGAGCAGCAGCATACCACCAAATCCCCCATCAGGAGCGATGTTTGTAACAGGTATCCATGTGCCCTGTGCAAGAATGTTCCCGTTAAATGCAAAGGCGCTTATAATAATAAACGCAATAGAAATAATAGAAGAACTGCTGTGGGTTTGATTGTTACGATCCATATTTAAAGGTTTAGGTTGCAGGTAATTTTTTAAAAGTTTTTGTTCTTATAATAGACGTGTTTTTGAATAAGTTACTTAGGTATATAAAGGTATTTATTTGTATTTAATGTATTTTGAATAGTTTATTTTCGGAACATTATGCGAAGCCGGCCAGTTTTTTATCTATGGCCTGTATTTTTTTGTCTTTCAATACTATTTGTCGCTCTATGTGTTTTTTGTACTTGGCGTGGCTTCTCTTTTTAACAGAGAGCTTTAGTTGTTTGTCGAGGTATTTACCGTATTTCTGAAGCCCGCTTTTTTCAAATTCAAGCAGTTTTTGTACAAGCATTTTTTTATGCAGGAAGATAGTTTTAGCCATAATAGCAGATTTATCTACACAAATTACAATATTGTATAAGAAAAACAATAGGTATTATAGAACTTCGTTCGGCGTAGTCTCTATATTATGTCAGTTATCGTTCGGCGTAGTCTCTCCTGATTATGTCGGTTATAGTTCGGCGTAGTCTCCAGATTATGTCAGTTATCGTTCGGCGTAGTCTCCAGACTACGTCGCGCAGGAAGTAAATCTCCTGATTTACGAATAAGTTTGTGAAACATAAATACCGGTATTATCTTGCATTTATGAGCACAGGCTACCAAATAGATGACCAATATGCAATGTACTTTCTCACGTTCACTATAGTTGATTGGGTAGATGTATTCAGCCGTAAGAATTATAGGGATATTGTCATGGACAGCCTGCGCTTTTGTATTAATGAGAAGAACCTGAAGCTATACGGATATGTAATCATGACTAACCATGTACATATTATAGCTCATAGCCCGATTGGTAAGCTCTCAGATACCATACGTGATTTTAAAAAGTACACCGGGCGGCATATTATTGAATCAATAAAGAACGAACCTGAAAGCAGGCGCGAATGGTTGCTTCACCGGTTTGAATGGAATGCGCAACAAAACCTGCGCAGCAGCGACCACCAGGTATGGACGCACGAGAACCATGCTGTCAGTATCACTTCTGAAAAGTTCTTCAGGCAGAAGCTTAATTATATTCATCAAAACCCGGTTCGCGCCGGATGGGTGGAACGGGAGGAAGATTATGTGTATAGCAGTGCAAAGGCTTTGTATAATAATGTAAAAGGTCTGTTGGAATTGTCTTATTGGTAATGTTTTGCGTTTACTCATTACGCCAATCTGGAGATTGGCTGCCAGCGCGACGTAGTCTGGAGACTACGCCGAACACCAGATTTTAATAAATAATAGCTAATTTAGTGGCAATATGCGCACAGTGTTATTCTTCTTTTGTTTGCTATTCAGTTATACCGTGTTAATTGCCCAAACCGATCATGATATGGGAGGCGTCTATAAACGTTATTGGCACCCTGCACGGGGCGTACTGGTAGTGCAGACGCTGAAATTATCCGGAACTTCTTCAGGACGTTACACCCTTACTGAGGAAGGTTGTGAGGCGCACGATTTCACATCAGGCTACTGGATCAGGACAAAGATATGGAGACGCCATACGGATAGTATGCAGGTTGTGATCCTTGATTATGAGAATAAGTACAATGCCCGGTACCTCGAGATAGAGCGAACCGGTTGCCTGACGCCCATATCAGACTATGGTAACCGTGCAAAGTGGGAAAACTCTTTTGCCCCAGTTAAAAAATGGCATGATCAATAGAGCCTTGTTTTTTTGTGTTTGGAAGACCCTGCTAAGCGTAGTGTTCCATAAATAAAAAAAACAGTTAGTTCGGCGTAGTCCCCGCTAAGCGTAGTGTTCCATAAATAAAAAACAGTAGTTCGGCGTAGTCTCCAGACTACGTCGTAGTGGGTAGTCCCCGCTAAGCGTAGTGTTCCATAAATAAAAAACAGTAGTTCGGCGTAGTCTCCAGACTACGTCGTAGTGGAAGTAAATCTCCTGATTTACGAACACTATAACTAAAACAAAAACCACAGGATATAGCAAAGGCAATAACAAGCCAATAACGAAACTTGTGGATATCTCATCTTAGTTTGGTATGTTTTTTGCATTATATCATTCCCAAACTATAAATACAATATGGTACAATCTATGAAATCTGTACACTGAATTTTGCAATCCCCCCATCAGATAATGCGATAAAAAACTCCCTTCTATGGGCAGGGGTGCGACATTTTGAGATATTTTTTTAAATTTTAATAATAGCCACAGTAAGGAATTTCAGCTATTTTCACCAATCCAAAATATCCCATCCCATTTTTTTCCTGGGTCGTGGGACATTTTAAAAAAAGGGGAAGAAAGGAACGCTGCCACATCAAGGCTGACTCGCGCTGGAAACTCCCCTCCCTGTCATTGCGAAGAATGAAGCAATCTGAGGGGATTCTTGGAGCCTGCGACAAGATGCGTGTCCCCCCCAACTATAGTCGGGGTGGGGGGTGGTTGACTCGCGCTGTTCGGAAAATGCGATAAAAAACTCCTTTCTATAGGCAGGGGTG
>JBIOGX010000059.1:0-10479 GCA_044448445.1 Chitinophagales bacterium | reverse complement strand
ATCATATATTTTAGCTAAGGTAAAGTACATAGTACATAATAACCACACTACACTCAAAAGAATAACAATTGACTTACTCATAGCCCCGGATTTCTCATACAAGGTACTGAAAAGGGTGTCAATTATTCAATACCTGCCTGTTGGCATGGACTTCCATACGTTTGCAGAAAGTATTAATAGCTATGTAGGGAATTTTTAACAATATCTCCTGCCATTTTTCTACTATATTTATACTCTTTTACTAACTATGAGCTTCCCCTCCTGTCTGCCGACAGGCAGGTTAGGGGTTGGGGTTTTTTATGAATATACAACGCGCCGCTCCTGTAAATGAGCTGCTGGCAAAGCTTATTTTTTTAATGCTGCCAACGGCTGCAGTGAGCTATTTCCTGTTAATAAACATAAACCAATACTACTCCATTCTTCAAAACCAGGCGCTGCAGCAAACAATATACCTGGCAGCCGGAATGGGTATTGCCGCTCTGATTTATTCATTCCGTATCCGCTTCCTGCCCACTTTTATATTACTTATTATAGGGTTATATTTTTTTTATAAAGGATTGGATAAATATGCCAGTGGTGAGTTTGACGCATTTTTTGTGGCGCGGCGCTTCCAGATATTTGCGATTCTTTTTGCCACAGGCTGGTTTATCGGGTGGGGATTTATACGCCTTCGTTATTGGTCGGTATTTCTTGCGGCTGCATTACTTACTGCGTGTATCGCAATCATAGCAAAAGCAAATACCGACACACCGATTCACCTGATCCGCGCATTTGTTCCCGCCCTGCTTTATGCCATCTATATCATTTTTACAGCCGAGCAAATCTATAATTACAAGGACAAGTCGCAAAAGTTCTGGTGGTTCCTGTCGCGGCGGCTGGTGTTCTTTTCCCTGTTAGCCGCTTTATTGTTAGGTGGCGTTGTGTACCTGATGCGCGTGCGGATAAAAGAAGTGGTGGCCAATTACGGCGGCGGGGGCAAACAAGGCCAGGGCAGCATGCTGAAAGAAAATAAAGACGGTACCTTCGACCTAAAAGATTACTCAAGGCTCAGCAGTTCACTGAGCCGCAGCAAGCAATTACTTTTCTGCGCCCATATCAATAACTTCTTCCCGGGTACCGAAATACCCAACCCGTTATACCTAACCGCATTTTATTTCACCAAATTCGATACGCTTACGGAAACTTTTGAGCGCGACTCAACCATACCTTATAATGACCTTTTTGAGCCTGATCCTTCTAAGATACCGTTGTTCTATACAAAAACGGATTCCTCCGTTATACGCAACAGCCTGGGCGCGAAGTTGCGCCAGACCGTGGACATAGAAGTGTATAGTAAAATGCTGTCCCCGACTACCTACCTCGCGCCCAATGTGGGCTACTTCGTGCAGCCGATCACTATCGAAAAAGATTTCAGGGAGGAGTTTAAATCCGCATTCCGTGCCAAAAGCTATGTATCTGTGTTAAACAGCGCATATTTTGTTTACAACGTACAAAACCCGCAGATCAAAGCATTCCAGGAACAGCGATTCAAGGTATTGCGTCTGGTAACCGACTACAAAGGCATTGACAGCCGCTTCATGAAGTACTATACCTGGATGCCGGGCAATGAAAAATTCAAATCTATAAGCGACCTGGCGCATAAAATAACAGATACCGCCCACACACCCGTAGATAAAGTATTAGCGATACGCAATTACTTCCTGTCGAAGGATGAACATGGCGAACGGCTTTACAAATACACGGATAACCCGGGCGTACCCGACCTGCCCAACGCATCAAAACTGATGCACTTCCTGAATGAGAACCATAAGGGTTACTGCGCTTATTATGCGGGAGCTACCCTGTTCATGCTGCGCTCATTGGGTATTCCATCACGCATAGCCGTGGGGTTCCTGACTGAGGACCGAAGTGATAAAAATAAAGGATGGTATTGGTACTATGCAAACCAGGCGCATGCATGGGTGCAGGTTTATTTCCCGGGTTACGGATGGCTGGATTTTGATACTACTGTGGGCAATGACAATGAGAACCGTCCTACCCCACAACCCGATGGCACACCGCCCATGCAGCCACCCAAAGCATGGCTGGCAGCAGACGGCATTGTAGAAAATGTGGACACACTGAAAAAGACCATGCTGATGTCTGTAAAGCAGATCGTATTTCATGATAAGGATTACAAACTGTCATCGCCCGTAACTATCAATATGGATATGAAAGTGGCGACGGTTTACAGGGACAGCATAGCCATTCCTTTGCGCTCTATACAAAAAGGAGATGAAGGCACTGCTGTATCCTACGCAGAAGCATTGAAAAAATTAGAGCCACAGCCGCTTGATAACGGCGCTGCGATTATTAAGAAATTCCCTGCGCCTACGCCTATAGATGAGGTGTATCTAAAAAGAAAAGATACTGCTAAACCAAAAGAAAAACAACAGGTTGCCGCGCAACAAAAACAGTTATCTGTAAAACAAGTGCTTTGGACAGCGCTCATCGTTACCGGCGGATTGTTGCTGCTGCTGTTGCTGATGCCTGAAATAATACTGCGCTATTATATCATTAGGTATAATAATGCTAAATCTGAAGGCAATAAACCCTACTGGGCTTACCGCGCTGCTACCTATTACTTACACATGGCCGGTATGACCAGGGGCAGCCGCATGCCTATGCAGTATGCCCGTGAGGCTGTTGACCCGGAATTAGGCCTGCTTGCCGGGCAGTCAGGGGCTTCCTTTACCGGGTTTATGAATGTGTACCTTAAAAAGAAGTATGCAAAACAGGAGTTGAATACATCAGAACAGCAATATGTGAACGGGTTTTTAAAGCCCTTCCTGCAGGCGGCGCGTAAAAAAATAAAATTCAGCAAGCGTTTTTTCGGGTTTTTAAATCCTTTAAGAAGCATCGGCTTTTTTATGATGCCTGAGGAAGATGAAAAAGAAGTGTAAATTTGGACAAATTGCTCAACCTGCCTACCGGCAGGCAGGTAGCTCAATTACTCAATGAGGTGTTTGTAATTGATTGATTTATAATTGGGGGTAGATTTGACAACTTTTTAAAAAGTTGTCAAATCTGAAAAACGCATCGTCATTCTCATTTTATCCTTTTGCGCGCAAAAGGTGGGCACTCAGGATGACAGAGATCAATGACGTGTTGATATTTTGATTTAAAATAATAAATATTGAGAGAACAAGCGGAAAATATAAAACCTAAAGCAAAAGGAGGCTCGAAGAGGACAAAGCGTGCCATACGTACATTATGGATTTTATTCATTTTCTTCCTCATTACGTTTACCATTCTGGTCATCCTGATCGAAAACGGGCTGGTGGGTTATATGCCTTCTCTGGCAGAACTTGAAAATCCACAGAGCGCTATTTCATCAGACGCATTGGCGGCAGACGGTACATTGCTGGGGCGCTATTATGTGTTAGACAGGTCGAACAGCAAATTTTCCGAAATTTCACCCAATGTGATCAACGCCCTGATCGCTACGGAGGATTCTCGTTTTTATGAACATGCCGGCATAGACCCGATAGCCACGCTGAGAGTGGTTTTCAGGCTGGGGCGCGCAGGCGGCGGCAGCACTATTTCCCAGCAGTTGGCGAAAAATCTTTTCCCGAGAACAAGCCAAAGCTTCATCACCCTACCTTTCATGAAACTTAAAGAATGGGTACTGGCGGTAAAGCTGGAACGTAACCTTACCAAGAATGAGATACTTACGCTCTACCTGAATACAGTGCCCTTCGGCGATAATGTATATGGTATCAGGAATGCATCAATGACCTTTTATAATAAGGCCCCGGATAAGGTGACTGTTGATGAAGCGGCAGCGCTGATAGGGATGCTGAAAGGAAATACCATATACAACCCGCGCAGCCACCCGAAGAAATCGAAAGAAAGGCGTAATGTAGTGCTGGAGCAGATGTGTAAATATAATTACATCACGCAACAAGCGCTGGATACCCTCAGGAAAAAAGAAACACCTATTGATTATCATAAAATAGATTATCACGATGGTATAGCGCCTTATTTCCGGCAGGTATTGGAGCAGCAGGTGAAACTAATATGCAAAGACCTCAAAAAGCCCGATGGCACCCCTTATGATATATATAAAGACGGCCTGAAAATATATACCACTATTGACATCAGGATGCAACGTTATGCGGAAGAAGCCATGCAGGAACACCTTACCGAACTGCAAAAATTATTTCTCGCACAGTCGGGATATAAAGATGGCAGCATCTGGGACAAGGGAGGCAGCAATATTCAGAACATACTCAAAGCCTCTATTAAAGGATCAGACAGGTATCAAATGTTTCGCAACCAGGACATGAACGAAACCAAAGCAAATGCACAGATGATGGTGCCGATAAAAATGCGGGTATTTGCATGGAACAAGGGCCGTTATAAAGATACGGTAATGAGCCCTGTTGATTCTATCAAGTATATGAAAGTGTTCCTGCAGTCAGGGTTTATGGCTATGGATCCGTTTACCGGGGAAGTGAAAGCATGGGTAGGCGGCATAGACCACAATTTCTTCCAGTACGACCATGTAAACGTCAATACAAAAAGACAGGTAGGCTCTACGATTAAACCGCTGCTTTATACTTACGCAGTTGATATTGGCATGTCGCCATGCGATAATGTTTCTACCGAACCTGCAAACTTCCCCAGCTATATGGACCACCCCTATAATGCAGACAAAGATGCCAAATATGACGCCCAGGTGCAAATGAAAAAAGCATTGGCGCTCTCTATTAATAATGCCGCGCTGAATACGCTGAGCCAGGTTGGCATTGATGCATTCGCGGACTTTGTAAAACTATGCGGCGTCACAAGCAGGATTGATAAAGTACCTGCTGCAGCCCTGGGAGTCGCTGATATTTCGCTCTTTGAAATGATGGGCGCTTACAGCATGTTCCCTGGCGGAGGCATAAATACACAACCTTTTTTCATTACGAGGATAGAAGATAAAAATGGTAACCTGATCAAGAACTTTGCGCCGGTGCAAAAAGAAATCATCAATCCGAATACTGCATTCAAAATGGTAAAAATGATGCGGGGTGTAGTGAACTTTGGCACGGGTGCACGTATGCGTAACAGATACGGTTTACAAAACGACATCGCAGGCAAAACAGGTACCACCAGCAACCAGGCCGATGCATGGTTCATAGGCTATACGCCACAACTACTGGCAGGCGCATGGGTAGGCTGTGATGATCGCGAGTTCCGTTTCCGGAGTGAACGGTTAGGGCAAGGCGCCTCCGCCGCCCTGCCTATATGGGCGATGTTCATGAAACGCGTATATGCCGATAAAACGCTTAATATTAACCCGGCTGCTACCTTCAAACAACCACCCGGATTTGATGACTGCGACCTATCTGACACAACAAGCCAAAAAACTACAGTACCAGATGATATCCTGGAAACCCAATAAGCCCCCGGTAGTAAGCCTCTGCCTCGTCCCGCTCCGGCCGTGTGCCGCCTATAGCTATCTCGTCCTTAATTGGTTGGCCTTCATAGCATGTTACACAAAATGTGGCAACGACAAATTAAAATAAAAATACTAAACCACTACAGCAAAGGGATACACACCCATCAGCCATTTCCAAAATATAGAATTATCCACATTTTTTCTTGTCTGCCATAGCTTTTTTCAACTGCCATAGCTTTAGCAACGGCATGTAGCGAAGGCATTAGCGCAGGAGGATAATTGAGGCATGAGGCATCATCGCAACATAAAAGAGGAATTAACCAATTATCCTTTAAACTAACCTGCCTGCCGGTAAGCAGGTTAACCTATCAACCTTTTAACCTTTTTACAACTTAACCTTTTAACCAATTATCGGTAACTTACAGTCCTTATAATAAATGATAAAGATGAAATCCCGGATACTGGCGTGTTGTGTGTTTGCCTGCTTACTATTTTATATACCTGCATACTCCTCAAAAATATTCATACCCATGGATGCAGAGGGGCAGACCAACCACCTGAAGGCGTATGGTGTGGCATACTCCGCTCTTAAAGCAAACCTAACCGTTGACTGGCTTTTAAATTACAAAGGAGGCAGCTTTGGCATGGACGACGCGGAAAGCATGGAACGCTTATGCAAATTGCGCGGCGTGAGTTTTGAGGTGATTAGCGATGCGCAATATAACGGGATACTCAACGAGATAACCAATCCGGACTTTAACGGCGATATCATTAAACTCGAAAAAGCCCCTAAAATAGCAGTCTATACCCCACCCAACAAAGAGCCCTGGGATGATGCGGTAACCCTGGTGCTTACCTATGCCGAAATACCTTTTGACAAAGTGTATGACGACGAAGTGCTTGCAGATAATCTTGCCAAATATGACTGGCTGCACCTGCATCATGAAGATTTTACAGGGCAGTATGGAAAATTCTGGGCGGCATTCCGCAATGCCACATGGTATCAGAACGATCAAAAGTCGGCAGAGGCAATGGCCGCAAAACACGGCTTTAAAAAAGTATCCCAGTTAAAACTTGCGATAGCCAAAAAAATACGCGACTTCGTAGCTGGAGGAGGTTATATGTTTGCCATGTGCTCTGCCACCGACAGCTATGATATAGCCCTTGCGGCAGAAGGGGTGGATATATGCACTGAGCCTTTTGATGGCGATCCGATGGATCCGAATGCACAGCAAAAACTTGATTTTACAAAGTGTTTTGCATTTAAAGACTTCCGGCTTGTTACCAACCCGTATGAATATGAATACTCGGACATTGATAACACCAATTTCAGGAAAGTTCCAATGAATATTGATTATTTCACCTTATTCACTTTTTCCGCCAAGTTCGATCCGGTGCCGGCCATGCTGTGCCAGGACCATACTACTACCATCAAAGGATTTATGGGACAAACAACTTCTTTCCGTAAGGAAGTGCTGAAATCAAGCGTATTGGTAATGGGCGATTTTAAACCGGCAAATGAAGCGCGGTATATTCATGGCGAATATGGTAAAGGCACCTGGACATTTTATGGCGGGCATGACCCGGAAGACTATGAGCACCACGTAGGCGACCCCCCAACAGACCTGAACCTGCACCCTAATTCCCCCGGCTACCGCCTGATCCTTAATAATGTACTGTTTCCGGCAGCCAAAAAGAAACCGAGAAAAACGTAGCTGCTTATATCCTCGCGATTCATTGCGTTCTCTGCGTGAAATAATCAACTTGCTAAGTAGTTACAATAAATTAAATTTGCACCCAAATGGAAATCTCTTCAAAAAAACCTGCCTTACTTCCGGCACTTTTCACTATGAAGTGCCCCAGTTGCAGAAAAAGCACCGTGTTTGTCAATAAAAGCATCTTTCCTTTAGGCAAGTGCCTGGCGCTAAAGGATGAATGTGAAATCTGCGGGGAAAAAATGAAATCTGAAAGCAATAATGGCGGTGGCATAAATTACGCGCTTACAATGATGCTTTTTTTCCTCAACCTGTTGTGGTACTGGCCCATTTTCGGACTTTCTTACAAGGATTACAGTGTTTTTTATTACCTCGGCGCCAGTACGTTTGTGGTAATTCTTGCCCAGCCTTATCTTATGCGGCTATCCCGTATGCTGTACCTGTATATGTATGTGGGTTTTGGCCACTCCAGGAGAGTGAATACTGAAAATTAAAAAGCTATTATAGTAGCCCCGAACTTTAGTTCGGGGATGTGATGAAATACATGATGGCTTTAGCCAAAATCAATGAGCACTCAAAAACGGGAAACTTCCGTAATAATAATAGGCGCCGGCCCGGCAGGGGCAGGCACTTCATTTTTTCTGTCAAAATATCAAATACCTCACATTGTTATTGAAAAAGAAACTTTCCCGCGGGATAAGGTATGCGGTGATGCCTGCAGCGGTAAGACAGCGCTTGTCATCAACAGGGCCAACCCGGGCTGGCTGGCAGAAATTCTGGATGATGGAAACAAATTTCTGCCCTCATGGGGAATCACATTCATAGCGCCAAATGGAAAGAACCTGGATATACCATTTACAACTAACCGCACCAAAGAAACAAAAGCGCCGGGCTTTACCGTGCCGAGGCTGGTATTTGATAATTTTCTTTTTCAGAAAATGCCTTCTCCTTACTGCACTATATTCCAGGATGCTAAAGTAAATAGTATGGACAATGATGCAGGCCGGGTTGTTGTGAGTATGACACATAATAGCGGCGAATACATAATTACTGCACCCGTTATAGTTGGCGCTGATGGCGATAAAAGCATTGTCAGGAAAAAATACCTGGATGAAAATGTCGCCGCTAAAACCAACGCGGTAGGGTTAAGGGCTTATTACGAAGGCGTTTCGGGTATGCACCATGATAATTTTATTGAATTACACTTTTTGCCGGAAATGCTGCCGGGCTATTTATGGATATTCCCGCTGCCAAATGGCATGGCTAACGTAGGAGTGGGCATCTTATCTGAACGGATCAGGTCAAAAAAGATAAACCTGCGTGAACAGATGCTGTACGCTATAAAAAATAATCCGCAGATCGCGCCGCGCTTTGCCAATGCAAGGCTTGTTGACAAGATACAAGGCTGGGGCTTACCACTTGGTATGGAGCGTCAACCCATGTCGGGAGATAACTTTATGCTTACCGGTGATGCCGCCTGCCTAATTGACCCATTCAGCGGAGAAGGTATTGGGAACGCGCTATATAGCGGTATGCTGGCTGCGGCAGCAATAAAACAAGCTGCGGAACAAAACAATTATTCCGCCTCATTCCTTAAAACGGCTTATGATGAGGTAGTATATAAAAGGCTGGGGGATGAGCTAAAGATCAGCGCTACCCTTCAGCGGCTCTGTAAATATCCATGGTTGTTCAATTTTGTAGTCAATAAGGCATATAAAAGCCCATCCCTGCGGAATACGATCAGTTGCATGTTCACTGATATGGACCTGCGCGGGCAATTAAGCAAGCCTTCTTTTTATTTCAGGATATTGTTTAACAGGTAACACCCATACAAGGAAAACATTATTAGGGTCAGGTTTTTATTACCTTTGCCACAATCAAAAAAGTATATGGCTAAATACAGCAATGCGCAGGCAATGCGCTCCTTGATAAAAGCAAGTTTACAAGGGATATTAAAAAGCCCGTCCGCCATCATTTTCACTATTGCGTTCCCTATGATATTCATTCTTGTCTTTGGGTTCCTTGGCAAGGGTTCCGGGTTTCATATCAATGTAGCTACTGCGCCCGGCAGCGACACCACCAGCCCGTTATATAATATACTGCACCAGGTACCGGTTTTAAAATGGTCATCTAAGGATAGCGCCGGGATAAATAAACAGCTTAAAGAAGGCGACATAGTTGCAACATTAGATATTCGCAAACAACCTGAGGGTACCAAACCAGAATATAAGATTTTGCTAAACGTAGCCTCTACAGAGGTTGACAAGGCACAGCAACTGAAAAGTATTCTTGCGGCGGTAGTGCAACAAATGGACCCTGAAATACAGAAAAGGCAGGCAGACCTGGCAAATATAGACACGCACGTATCGGAAGTGCGCGAGTATAAAACCATTGATTTTATCCTGCCCGGGCAGTTAAGCTTTTCACTGCTCGCATCAGGAGTATTCGGTACGGCATTCGTTTTCTTTAATTTGCGGCAGACATTGGTTTTAAAACGTTTTTTCGCAACCCCTGTTCGCAAAGAAGTAATAGTAATAAGTGAAGGGATCGCACGTATGTTATTCCAACTTCTTGGCGCAATTATCATCATATCCGTGGGGCATTTTTTATTCGGGTTTACGCTTTATAATGGCTGGATCACCTTTGTTGAAATGCTTGCCTTATGTGCCATTGCATTATTGGTTTTTATGGGATTTGGTTTTGTTATCAGCGGCATAGCCAAAAGCGATTCAGCCATACCTCCCTTCGCAAACCTGATTACCTTACCACAATTTCTTTTGGCAGGTACCTTTTTTGCTATTGATAATTTCCCGAAATGGCTGCAGCCTTTTTGCAGGGCGCTCCCGCTTACTTACTTAAATGATGCGCTGCGTAAAATGGCTTATGAAGGAGCCGGCTTTTGGGCAGTACGGACAGACATTCTTGTTTTATTATTGTGGGGAGTAGTCATTTATGCCATAGCAGGCAGGACTTTTAAATGGGAATGATTCCAGTTTGCAGTGGCAGATTGCAGTATTCTTAGTACCTTAAAAATAAAATTTATGCATTTTTTGGAAAAATATTTTTTCAATTGCCCCGGCCTTTAGGTCGGGGAATAAGTATTGTTGATTTGGCTTTAGCCGAAATACCACATTATGTAGTAGCTCTTTTTCTCAAAAGTAATTTCGGCTAAAGTCTCCGTGGATATATATTCTACCCCGACCTAAAGGCCGGGGCTATTAAATTCTTTTTTTAGTTCTGGCTTGTCCAGGTTAGGGGAAATCTTTAAATTTTGATTTAACATTGTCTCAACTCATTATATACACAGATGGTGCTGCGCGCGGCAATCCCGGCCCT
>JBIOGX010000058.1:0-10513 GCA_044448445.1 Chitinophagales bacterium | reverse complement strand
GGCCTGGGTAGGGTATATATAGCTGACTACGATAATAATAAAATACGCCTTGTCAGCTATCCCGCAGGTGTAAAGCCATTGACTGAAGGATCAGCAGGTATGAATGTCTATCCCAATCCAGCAAAAAATGGTTCATTCACTGTAATGTTACCGGAAGCGGCAGTTAATGCAACACTAACTGTCACAGATATAACAGGCAAGGAGATAGTCAAAATTAAGGATACAAAAGCACGCGAAATATTCTTAAACCTGGGCAATTTGCCTTCCGGCAGCTATTTTGTAAAAGCAAGTGCGGGTGATAAGGTATATAAGGAACAAGTGATTCTCGTGAAGTAATTTATTTTACCCTTCCTGGTAGAAAGGAGCATGAATGAAAAAAATCTATAAATGTTTCGTTCTTCAAAGATAATTAAACTAAATTCGCTTTTTATTCAACAATCCGCCAAAAATGAAAAAGGCAATCTATACAGTTATTACTATTCTGGCAGTGGCTCTTTCTTTTACGTCCTGTAAAAAGGAATGGCATTGCACCTGCTCATTTAATAACAAGGTCATGTTTACAAAAGACCTCATGAATGAGGTGAAAAGTAAAGCACAGACCGCGTGCAGCCAGTATGATAGTACTGTCACCGGGGAGGTATGGAGTTGTACTATTTATTAATTCAATGGCCTGCACCCCGCTAAATGAGCTATTTAACACAGATATTGCATTTGTACTCCCTGCTTTAGTAATAAATATCGCAAGCGCTCATTTTTAGGATTCTTAATCAGTAAATCAATAAAAACAATGGAGGTATGTACCCTGATTGGCGGCTATTGAATACCTTTGCCGTGCGCTTTTTAAGCCAGTGAATATACCGGTGCGGGATTGTGCATGAAGTGGAATGTGTATGTGGCATTGAGTATCAGATAATTATAATTGTTTTGGCTAAAATGACAGCAATAGGACGTATGCTATACCGCACCATTTTTCTAAGCCTGTTTTTATTTGTCCTGTCATTAAATATATGTGCACAGCAACGAGCCGGGCGGCTTGTAGCAGGAGAGGGGATGATAGATTCAAATAACAGTGTGTTTACACTCAATGAATGTCTCAAATTTGCACTTAAAAACCAACCGGCGCTCAACCAGTCTTTTATAGATGAGGCAATAGCGCGTACAAATAATAACATTGCTTTTTCTTCCTGGCTGCCACAGGTCGCAGGGGCCGCCAATTATCAGCATTATTTTCAACTGCCCACCGCCTTTACACAGATCAATGGTGTGACGACCCCGGTAGCTTCAGGTGTGTATAATTATTCCATACCCTCTGTTACTGCTACACAAACATTATTCAGCACCGATGTAATGCTGGCGGTAAAGGCCGCACGGTTAAATATCCTTGGGACGCGGCAGAACACAGCAAGCGTTAAAATATACCTCGTATCGGAAGTAAGCAAAGCATTCTACGACCTGTTATTATCTATTGAGCAGACAGGCGTTTATAAAGAAGATACCGCACGGCTGAAGAAGAACCAGGCCGATGCATACAATGGGTATGTAAGCGGTATCGTGGATAAGGTGGATTACAAACAGGCTACCATAGCGCTTAATAATTCACTTTCCCAATTTAAAAAAGCGACTGAAGCGGTAGCGGCAAAATATGCCGTGCTACAGCAATTAATGGGTTACCCGGCTGAAAAGAAATTCACGGTGAAATTTGACACGGTGCAAATGATGCAGGAAATATTCATAGATACGCTGGCGCCGCTGCAAGTGGAAAAACGCATTGAATACCTGCAGTTGCAGACCGCTAAAAGGATAATGCGGGAAACAACGATGTATTATCAATTTGGTTTTCTACCTGCTTTATCGGCTTTCTACAATTACAATTATGAATTTGAAAACAACAAGTTCTCCGATCTTTACTCAAGTGCATATCCTTATTCCCTTTTCGGTATCCAGTTGAATATACCTTTGTTCACCGGGTTCAGGCGAATGGAGAATGTGCATAAGGCCAAATTGCAGGAACGCAGGATAGACTGGGACGAGGTGGACCTGAAGTTGGCGATATATACGCAATACAAACAGGCGCTGGCCAATTATAAAAGCAATTTGTATTACCTGCACTCACAAGGTGAGAATGTAGCGATGGCGCGTGAAGTATATAATATAGTGAAGCTGCAATACAGGGAAGGGATTAAACCATACTTAGATGTAATAGTCGCAGAGTCGGACCTGCAAACGTCTGAAATAAATTATTTGAACGCTTTATTCCAGTTGCTGGCAAGTAAGATAGACCTGGAAAAAGCAATGGGAGATATTCCCACTGATATTTAACCTTAAAAATAGTTTTGACCATGAAGAGGTCTTTTTTGAAGATCGTTGCAGTAATCATTAGCAGTATTATTTTGTATGCCTGCGGGGGTTCAAAACAGGCTGCGCCCAATCCAGCAAATATGCCGGTGCCGGTAAACTTATATGATGTTCACCTGGAAAGAGTGGTTTATTACGACAAATACCCTGCTACCGTTGTGGCGCTCATGCAAGTGGATATACGCCCCGAAGTAGAAGGTTATGTTACCGGTATATTCTTTAAAGAAGGCGAGCATGTAAAAAAAGGACAGAAACTTTATTCGATAGATGACAGCAAGTACCAGGCCAGCGTTAACCAGGCACAGGCGAATGTACGGGTAGCGGAGGCTAACCTTGATCAGGCGCAGAAAGACGCCGACAGGTATAATTATCTCAACGAACATGAAGCGGTAGCCAAACAGATACTGGATCATGCGATGACCACGTTGCAAAACGCAAAAAGCCAGGTAACCGCCGCTAAACAGGATCTCGCAAAAGCTAAGACCGACCTGAATTATTCTGTTATTAAAGCGCCTTTTGACGGAACGATAGGTATATCGCAGGTGAAGCTGGGCAACACGGTAACGGTGGGGCAAACCATACTCAACACTATATCCACAGATGGCCCTACTGCTGTAGATTTTGTGATAAATGAAAAGCAGATACCACGGTTTATAAAGCTGGAACAAAAGAAGATCAATCCCACTGATTCTATATTTACATTCCTACTGCCTGATAATACTTTATATGGCTATACCGGGCAAATATCCCTGATTGACCGTGGTGTAAACCCACAGACGGGAACTATTACTGTAAGGCTTGTATTTCCCAATCCGGCGTCTGAGTTACGGGCGGGGATGAGTGGTAGCGTGCGTGTGCGCAATGATGATACTGCACAGCAGTTACTGGTTCCCGGCAAAGCCATTGTAGAACAGATGGGTGAGTATTTTGTGTTTACAGCAAAAGATACATTGATCGCATCATCCTCAGATACTTCAGGAAAGAATAAGGGTGAACAGCCGCAAGCGCCTTCATTGCACGCTATACAGAAGAAAGTTGTGCTTGGGCAGGTTATTGGCGACCGTGTGATCATAAGGTCGGGACTGGAAAGCGGAGAACACGTGGTAGTAGATGGTGTGCAGAAACTTCATGACGGGTCGCTGATCGTTACAGGTGGTAAACCTGGAGAGCAAAAAACTGTAGGACACTATACAAAATGACGAAATAAATTTCTGAGGGTAGAGCTATGATAGCTAATACATTTATAAAAAGACCGGTAACTGCAATAGTTATTTCCATCGTGCTGGTGTTGATAGGTACTATCTGCATTATGAACCTGTCTGTAGGCCAGTACCCTGAGATAACTCCTCCCATAGTGCAGGTAACGGGCCAGTTCACTGGCGCTGATGCCCTTACTGTTGAGCAGACTATGGCCACGCCGGTAGAAACGCAGATCAACGGTTCACCCGGAATGGAGTACATGCAAAGTAACAGTACAGGCAATGGCGCAATGACCATAAATGTAACATTCAACATAGGGACTAATATCAACATTGCGATGCTTGATGTGCAGAACCGTGTAAGCATTGCAACACCTCAATTGCCTGATGTCGTTAAGCGCCTGGGTTTGACGGTAAGAAAAAGAAATCCAAGCATACTGATGCTGGTGGCGTTGTATTCACCAAATGGTACCCATAATGTGACATTTGTTGACAACTATACCAATATTTTTGTCAGGGATGCTTTGCTGCGTGTGGACGGTGTAGGCGATATATTCAGCCGTACCGATGACTTTAGTATGCGCGTGTGGCTGAAGCCTGATAAACTCGCTGCATATAGCCTGACAGCAACCGATGTGAATAATGCGATAAGCGAACAGAATGTGCAGGTGGCGGCAGGCTCGGTAGGTGTGCCCCCGCAACAGAATGCGCAGGTATTTGAGTATAGCCTTTTGGTAAATGGCCGTCTTAGTAAAACAAGTGATTTTGAAAATATCGTTATCAAGAGCAACCCCCTTACCGGCGCGCTCGTGTACCTGAAAGATGTTGCCCGCCTGGAACTCGGCAAATTCTCTTACGCAAGCAATTCATTTGTGGATGGCAAACGTGCATCTTATCTGCTGGTGTACCAGGCGCCCGGCAGTAATGCGCTTGCTACCGCAGAGGCTATTACCAAAAAATTAGAAGAGCTAAAAAAATCCTTTCCTACGGATATAGCGTATAAAATTCCGTTTGAATCAGTTACCGTTGTAAAAGTATCTATGCATGAAGTGGTGATAACACTGCTGGAAGCGTTAGGATTGGTGGCGATAGTCGTGTTCCTGTTTCTTCAAAACTGGCGGGCTACGCTTATTCCTATATTAGCGATACCAGTCTCCATTATCGGCACATTCATATTTTTCATCCCCTTAGGTTTTACAATTAATACGCTGACCATGTTTGGCTTTGTGCTGGCGATAGGCATCGTGGTTGACGATGCGATTATTGTGGTGGAGGCAACGCAGCATTATATGGACAGCAAGGGAATGACGGCAAAAGAAGCAGCCTATCATGCCATGCAGGACATATCAGGGCCTGTGGTAGCAATAGCGCTTATCCTTGCGTCTGTGTTTGTGCCTGTGGGCTTCATACCGGGTATTGTTGGCCGCCTCTACCAGCAATTTGCCATAACCATAGCCATTTCTGTAATGCTTTCTGCATTTGTTGCTCTATCGCTCACTCCTGCGCTATGTACCTTATTATTAAAACCATCGCAGGTGGGCAAAGATGCAAAAGGCCTGAATAAATTATTTTTCAGATTTAATAACTGGTTTGAAAAAGTTACGAACGGATATACTAATGGGGTAAAATGGAGTATCAAGGCCTCAAAATTCGTTGTCATAATACTTGTGTGCATTGGTATAGTAACTATGTGGTTGTTTAAACACAAATCTACCGGTTTTATACCTTCCGAAGACGACGGGCGTTTGTATATTACCTATGAACTACCCGAAGCCTCATCTACTGCGCGTTCTATAGAAGTCTTAAACAAGGTAATGAAGGCGGTGGGGGAAACTCCCGGCGTAGGTCACTTCGCGGGATTGGGCGGGTTGAATGTGGTAAACTTTTCAACAAAGTCAAACGCAGGTACTATTTTCTGCCAGTTGAAACCCTGGGATGACCGTGAGAAAGCCAGTGAGCAGGTGCCGGGGATCATTGATGTATTGCGGAAGCGTATAGCGGAGTCCGGTGTTAAACAGGCTAATGTAGTAGTGATACCGCCGCCACCTATACCGGGCATCGGGCAGACTGCCGGTTTCAGCATCCAGATACAACAGCGGCAAACTTCGGATGATGAAAAAGCATTTGAAAAAGTAGTGAGAAACTTTGTCGCGGAAGCAAATAAGCATCCTGTTATTGGTAATGCGTTCAGTTTTTATAGTGCGCATACACCCAGTTACAGTGTTACTGTTGACCGTGATAAGTGTAAAAAGCTGGGGGTATCTATAGCAGATGTATTCAGCACGATACAGACCTACATGGGTAGTTTTTACATTAATGATATATCGGTTTACAACCGCAACTTTCACGTTGTAGTCCAGGCGGATACTACATTCCGTACCATGATATCGGACATGGACAAGTATTATGTGCGTAACCAGGCAGGAGAAATGCTGCCTTTGGGAACCCTCATCAGCTATAAACCTGTAGAGACCGCGCCGCTTATTTCTCACTTTAATATCTTCCGTTCGGCGGAGGTGGACGGGGCGCCAAAAGAAGGCTTCAGCACCGGCCAGGCGATTGAAGCGCTCAAAGAAGTAGCAGCGAAAACATTGCCGCAGGGATATGGTTATGAATTTTCAGGGCTTAGTTATGAAGAGTTGCAGGCAGGCTCTAAAACAATATACATATTTATACTGTCCATAGTATTCGTATTTCTCTTCCTCGCAGCTTTGTATGAGAGTTGGTCGGTCCCGTTCTCGGTGTTGCTGGCAGTGCCTATTGGAGCTTTTGGCGCCATACTCACACTTACGTTTGTAAAAAGCCTTAACAATAATGTATATGCACAAATAGGCCTGATAACATTAATAGGGCTGGCCGCAAAAAATGCCATATTGATCGTGGAATTTGCAAAAGAGCGTGTGGACCAGGGCATAGATGTTATCCAGGCAACATTGGAAGCAGTAAGATTGAGGCTTCGCCCTATTATTATGACGTCAATGGCATTCATATTAGGGGTAATGCCCTTAGTGTTGGCGTCAGGGGCAGGGGCAGTAGCCCGAAGAACCATTGGCTTCACGGTATTTGGAGGTATGCTTGCCGCCACTTCGCTCGCTATTTTTATAGTGCCTGTATTATTTGTATTAATAACCAAAATCTCTTACAGTAAGAAACAGCTTGCATTCCTGAAGGCACACCATGATGATCTTATGGAACGCCAGAAATTAGTGGAACGCCAGCAAATAGATCCAGCCCTGGAGTTTGATATCAAAGAAGAGGAAAAGGCGAAAGAAGAGGAAAAGAGGGCTAAAAAGGATGCAAAAAGCTGATCTTTATGAGAACTTTATGAAAAATAGCATATACTATCTAATCTTTTAGGTGCTATTTTTGAGGTGTAATATCAAAATCCAAGTTAAAGATGAAAAATATCCCTGTTGTTTTAAATTCATTATTGTTAGCCGGCCTGTGCATGGTTTCGGCTTGCAACACTAATACCAGGAGCACTACTCCCGAAACTACTGCCACTACATCTCCTGCTGTTAACAGCTCAGGTAAGATCGCGTATGTGAATGTTGACACATTGGAAACCAAGTATGAATTGTTAAAAACAAAGCGCGAAGAATTTAAACAGCGCCAGGACCAAATGGAAAATGAACTGCAACGCTCTTACGACCAAATGCAAAGTGATGCCGAGCAGGTGCAGAAAAAAGCGCAGGCAAATACCCTGACACAAAGCGAATATGAAGCGGCGCAAAAGCGCCTGGGCCAGATGCAGCGGAGCTTGGAAACACGCAAGCAGGCGCTTACCGAACAGCTATTAAAAGAACAGAACGAATTTAACCTGGACCTTAAAACACGATTAGACGCTTTTCTTACTGAATATAATAAGACAAAGCATTACGATTATATCCTTTCTTATTCTGCAGCGGGGTCTTCAATAATTTATGTAAATAAGGACCTGGACATAACTAAAGATGTAGTGGACGGGATGAACGCAAGCGCAAAAAACGATGCGAATAAGAAAAATAAATAGTATTTTTCTGAAAATCTGCTGGAACATTGACGAAATAAGTTCTACTAGTTGACGCAGTTATTTTTCTTTTTTTCAAGGCGAAAAAACTGCGAATATCAAGTATATTTAAAGATTTTTCAACGTAGAAAAAATGGAAAAGAACAAGTCAGGTAGTGGAAGTTATTTTGTCAACGTTCCTGATTTGGAAAACAATACTTCCGGCAATCCCGGTAACGGGGCTTTCTTTCACCGGTCTCTCACGCTGCTTGACGGGGCGCTGCTGGTTATCGGCTCCATGATCGGTTCCGGTATATTTATTGTAAGCGCCGATATTTCAAGGCAGGTAGGCAGTGCGGGCTGGCTTATTGTGGTATGGCTGCTATCCGGTTTTATCACTTTGGCGGCAGCGCTCAGTTACGGAGAGCTGAGCGGTATGTATCCTAAAGCGGGCGGGCAATATGTATATCTGCGGGAAGCCTTTGGAAAGCTATACGGCTTTCTTTATGGCTGGTCATTTTTTGCTGTTATACAGACAGGCACCATAGCTGCGGTGGGTGTAGGCTTTGCCAAATTTACAGGATACCTTATCCCATCACTTGGGGACAGCAATATATTATTTGGCGACCCGCATGGGTTTAATATTTCTGCTGCGCAGATACTCGGCATAGGGATGATATTCCTGCTTACGTTTTTGAATACACTGGGTATAAAGAGCGGTAAATGGATACAGTTCTTTTTTACATTCGCCAAGATAGCCGCAATGGCTATGCTCATCTTCTGCGGTTTTCTTTTCTTTAAAGATCAGAGTACCTGGCAGATGAACTGGTCGGATGCGTGGATGGCAAAAACAATTGCTACCGCCAAAGACGGAACGATCAGCCATAACAGCCTGATAGGGCTTGCGCTTGTAGGGCCTATGTGCGCAGCAATGGTGGGCGCCTTATTTTCCAGTGACGCATGGAACAATGTAACCTTCATAGCCGGAGAAATAAAACGCCCGGAACGAAATATCGGCCTGAGCCTGTTCATCGGCACCTTAGTGGTAACGGTGATCTATATTTCCATGAACCTGATGTACCTGAATGTGATGAGCATACACGAGATTGCAAACGCGCCATCTGACAGGGTAGCCCTTGCTGCGGCATTAAAAATATTCGGTGCGGCAGGTACCACTATTATTGCGCTCATGATCATGGTTTCCACTTTCGGGTGTAATAATGGATTGATATTATCCGGCTCACGGGTGTATTATACTATGGCTAATGATGGTTTGTTTTTCCCGGCAGCGGGAAAATTGAACAATAAGGGAGTGCCGGGTGCAGCCCTCTGGATGCAATTTGTGTGGGCTTCCTTACTGTGCCTCAGTGGCAAGTATGGCGACCTTCTTGATTTTATCATATTCACCGTGCTGCTTTTTTACATTATGACCATAATAGGTATTTTCAAGCTGCGCAAAACCCAGCCGGATATGCCGAGGCCATACAAGGCTTTTGGATACCCCATCATCCCGCTGATTTATATTTTACTGGCAGCTACCATTTGCCTCGTATTGCTAAAATATAAGCCGACCTATACATGGCCGGGATTGATCATTGTGCTTATTGGTATTCCTATATACTATATACTGGAAAGGAGAGGTAAAAAAATATCGGGTAATAAAAACTGAGCAGCCAACATTTTAAATTCTATTTTTGATAAAAACATTAAAGCTCCGCCGCGGCGGATTAGGGGTATGAACAAAGCAGAACTGCAAAAAATATTTGATGATATGGATAGCCTGCATGTAGTAGTGGTAGGCGATGTGATGCTCGATAATTACTGGTGGGGCCATATAGAAAGAATTTCCCCGGAAGCGCCGGTACCGGTTGTTGCGCTCAACCGCCGTGAGAGCAGGCTGGGCGGCGCGGCAAATGTAGCGCTCAACTGTCGCGCATTAGGAGCAAAAGTGACGCTCGCAAGCGTTGTAGGCGATGACAGCGAAGGCAAACTACTCGTAAAATTAGCTACAGAAGCAGGCATAGACGCAAGCCTGGTGATGTCAAGCTGGCGGCGGCCTACAACTACCAAGACACGAATACTCAGCCGCAGCCAGCAGGTGCTGCGTATAGATGATGAGGTTACAGATGAATTACATACTGACGAAGAACATCCATTCATAGACATGGTGCTGAGGTATTTGCAAAAGGCAAAACCGGACGTAGTCATATTTGAAGACTATAACAAAGGGTTGCTGAAAGAAAATGTGATACAGCGTATCACTGCGCATTGCAGGGAGATAGGTATCATTACCGCCGCGGACCCGAAAAGAAAAAATTTCCTTTCGTATAAAGACGTTACTATTTTTAAACCCAACCTTAAAGAAGTGCGCGAGGGGCTGAATCTGCATTTGGAAAATACCGACAAAAAGGACATGGACGATGTGCACCGTAAACTGAACGAAGCGCTGCACCACGACGTAACTTTTGTTACCCTGTCTGAGAAGGGAGTGTTTTATAATAACGGATTTTCATCCGCCATCATACCATCGCGCATCAGGAATATAGCCGATGTTTCCGGGGCGGGGGATACGGTTATCGCCACCGCAGCGCTGGTGTACACACTCACAAAAGATGTAGTCCTTATGGCCGAAATATCTAATCTTGCCGGCGGGCTGGTATGCGAAGAAGTTGGTGTGGTATCCATAAAAAAAGATAAACTGCGCAAAGAGAGCGAACTGCTGCTGTGTGCGTAATAACAATGCTGGTTTAAGTCTTGAGCGAAGCGAAGACTTAAATCCACAATAAAAGAGCAGGACTTCGTCCGGCAAAATATGCACCCAAAACTGCGCTGGTTTAAGTCTTGAGCGAAGCGAAGACTTAAATCCACAATAAAAAGCAGGACTCCGTCCGGCAAAATATGCACTCAAAGCTGCGCTGGTTTAAGTCTTGAGCGAAGCGAAGACTTAAATCCACAATAAAAAGCAGGACTC
>JBIOGX010000057.1:0-10524 GCA_044448445.1 Chitinophagales bacterium | reverse complement strand
TCTTTTGTGCGAGGCGCAAAATCCGCGAATAATGAATTATTTAAGGCTTTTGCAACGAAGCACAAATGGAACAGAGTTGTTGAAATTGGTGGATTTTATTTAATCATCTTCACTAAGAAGCGTTTGCCCCAGCATACTGTCTGCCCGCCATAGCTTTTATTAACGCCATAGTTTTTCTCAACTGCCGAAGCTATGGCGAAGGAGGGCTGCATATTGCCCTGCGCTCTTCATTCGCACTTCGCGCTGCTACTACCAGTATCCGCCGCCAACACGTTCGTGGGGACGATAATGGTGAAAATGCCACCAATGATTGCGTGTTTTATGCTTAATATACTTATTGCTTTTATAGGCCTTAGCCCTATAAACGGTACGTCCGCAACTGCTAACAAAAACAAGAAGCGCCAATAAAAAAATAAGCCTGATAAAATTGTATTTCATAATAATTGGCTTGCAAAATACTTTATTATTTAATATTCAGAGAATATTGGCCTATTTTTTTTCAAAGGCGATGTTTTTAGTGAAGATGTCAAAATAACGGTTTGATCCCACAATCCTGCTAAAACGGTTTAACACGAGGTTTTTCCGGGGAATAGCAATGGGCTGTCCCAATGCAGGAACAGCCCTTTGTTTGCCAGTATGTCGGGGGTTATTTTGCCAATAATATTTTAAACGTTCGCTTACTGCCATCCTCATCTCTCAGCACCACTAAATAATTACCCTGAGGTAAGTAAGACATATCCGTTTTATGGT
Organism: Chitinophagales bacterium; assembly: GCA_044448445.1. Classification (GTDB taxonomy): domain Bacteria; phylum Bacteroidota; class Bacteroidia; order Chitinophagales; family Chitinophagaceae; genus Nemorincola. The sequence continues at coordinate 9,774 of JBIOGX010000057.1, read as the reverse complement.
GAGATTGATTGTTGATCTCTTCATGAATAAGCCCTTGCCCCTGGAAACTATAAACGTCCACTTTCATATTCACAGTTCGGTTCCCCCAATCAAAATTCAGAATACCGGAAGTCGGGTTAGGATAAACTTTTACTTCTGAGGTGTTCACATTATTTACATCCAATAGTGAAATGTAAATTTTGTTTGAAGTATCTGATCTGCAATTAATAGTATCTTTTATAGCATAATAGGTACCCAGCATTGTGGGGTGATAGGTTTGGCCGATCGCGCCCGGAATAAGGCTACCTGTTGGCGGGCCATACCAAGAATAAGTACCTGCAACGCTAGCCACAAGCATATCTCCAATAAGTGAAACCCACGGTGTTAGCGGTGTACTGTCGCGAATCATAAGTATGTTTGGGAACCGGATAGTATCATGTACATAGCACCCGCTATCTGTGGCACGCACTTCAAAGGTTAAGATATCTCCGTTTGCAAAAATACTGTCAATAGAAAGTTTATTAGAATCGATCGGGACCCCGTCTAAATACCATATATAGGAAGGCGAAGTGCCAAAATTGACAAAAGTAGCCGTAAATTGAACGGAATCCTTGAGGCATCCCGGGTTTGCTCCCCTGGTCAAATTTACGTTCACGCTATTATTTAGAGGTGTGATAACCGTCATGGTTATGACATTTGATACAGTGGTATGATTGATAACACATGGATCAGGGGCGGTAAGTATGCAATATACAAGTGCGCCGTTGTGCAAAGTATCAGTAACATAGGTATAACCAAGGGCGCCGGGAATCAGCATGCTGTCCACATACCACTTTACCGTTGAGCCAGCGCCTATATTGAATACGGTGGCCGTAAATGTGTCACGGGTGCCAAGGCATATAGGATTCTTTTTGACCACAATGGAAATGCCCGCAGTAAGGGAATCGTGGATAACGGCGATGCCAAACGAGACTACGGTGTCGTTATTGGGTGCGGAACAGGTGGAATTAGAGATCATCTGGCAACTGATCGTATCACCCGCGTAGAATATACGGGTAAAAGTAACGCTGTCAGCGCCCGGTATCGCAGCATTGTTTATTCTCCATTGGTAAAGGGGATCAGATCCCCCGTTTACCGGGAAAGCGGTGAAAGTAAGCGGATGTCCGGCGCAATCCGGGTTGCTGCCTGCTGTCAATGCTATATGCACCCTGGGCGGAATGGTATCGCTACGGTGGATAACGATGGTATTAGACTTAAAACTGTCAGGGTTACCAGACCCATCTATATAGAATATTTTACAATATACGCTATCCCCATCAACTAAAGCTGTTGTATAAAAAGTATCAATGATAACACCCGTAAAAACATTGTCAGTGTACCAGTGGTAAGTAACAGAAGCAGAGAAGGTATTACTGGTTTGAATAGCAGTAAACGTAAGTTGAGTTCCGGGGCAGGTAGTATCTGCGCCATAAGGCAGGTAAATACTCACAGAATCAAAAGACACGGCCTTCACGATAGTCTGAAGGCCTATACACAATAAGAAAACAAGTGTAATTTTACGTATCATAAGGTCAAAATTTTACATTATTCATCCGCGGGTGGATAGAATAGTTTGTGTAAAAATAATGTATTCATTCAAATGTAAAAAAATATTTTTTTGAAATATCATTTAATGAAAAATATTTTAAAGTTTGGATAGGGCTTTATTTTTTTATATTAAATCCTATCTTTGCACCCCCGTTGGAAAGGATGCCCGTCATTCGTACGGGCAAATTCAACATATTTATTAAGATAATTTCAATAACAACCCATGCAATTAAAAGGTTTGGTGAAGTTTTTTACTTTCGCGCTTATTATCATCTCGCTGTACCAGCTTTCTTTGACATTCATAGTCCGAAGCGAGGAAAAGAAAATGCGGGCCAAAGCCGTGCGCGCTGCGCTGGCCAGTGAACCGGCTGCTACCGGGTACAGGCTTGACAAACTTACGGATTCGCTCTACCAGTCTATTACAGACAGTATGCAGGGCGAAGTGATCTTCAGCGTACCGGTACTCAAAAAATATACGTACCAGGATGCCAAAGCTGAAGAGCTAAGCCTTGGGCTTGATCTGCAGGGTGGTATGAACGTGACGCTGGAAGTTAGCCAGGATGACCTTGTGCGCTCCATGTCGAACAACCCCAGGGATCCCGCCTTAAATAAAGCTATTGCCGACGCGAATACAGCCAAGGCCAACAGTGATGCTAATTTCATAATTCTTTTCGGTGAAACATTCCAAAAAGAGAACCCCGGTGTAAACATGGCATACCTGTTTACAAAGCCTTCAGAAAGGGATATCACACTTACGTCAACCAACGACCAGGTGCTTGCCAAAATAAATACAGAGGCGAAGGATGCTGTAAAACGCACTTATAATGTGTTACTGACCCGTATTGATAAATTCGGTGTAGCTAATCCTAATGTGAACCTTGATGAAAAAAAGGGGATCATTACGGTGGAACTTGCCGGCGTACAGAATCCTGAGCGTGTACGTTCTTATCTTCAGGCGACCGCCAAACTGCAGTTTTTTGAAAACTATACTAACGAGGAAATGGGCCCGCATTTAATGGAGGCAAACGATGCATTATATGCATACCTTTCCGGGGTAAAAGAGGATAGTACAGCCGGTGATTCTACTAAAAAAGCAGGAACCGCATCTGCTGATTCTTCAACTAATAAAACAGATACGGCCAGCCTTAACAACCTTCTTTCAGGCAGTAAAACCGCTGCAAATAAAGGAACGGATACCAAGGATTCTACCAAAATGAAAGAACAGGAAGGGGCGAAGAAAAATCCGTTATTCGCTGTACTCACACCAAGCCTTACCCAGTCACAGGATAAGTTTTTGCCCGGCGGGATAGTGGGTTATGTACTCAAGAAAGATACCGCTAAAGTAAGCAAGTACCTGTCTCTTGATGTGGTGAAAAATAAATTTCCTCCGAATGTTCGCTTATTATATGGCATTGTGGATGATGAGAAAAAACGCAATGATCCTAAAGCCGTGCTGCCAGTATATGCAATAAAAGTGCCCCCGGGCGGGATAGCGAAACTGGAAGGGGACCATATCACCTCAGCACGCAATGACCATGACCAACTCACGGGCCAGCCAAATGTGACCATGGATATGGATATTACCGGCGCGCATATATGGAAAGAAATGACCGCCCGCGCAAAAGGCGGTTATGTATCAGTAGTGCTTGATGACCGGGTTTATTCCTGCCCTCGCGTGAATGATGAGATAGCAACGGGTAATACGGAAATATCAGGCGGGTTCACCGAGCAAAGAGCGGCTGACCTTGCTAACATACTAAAATCAGGAAAGCTACCTGCACCCGCGCATATTGTGCAGGAACAGAGAGTTGGCCCAACGCTTGGCGCTGAGTCCACCAAGGCAGGCGCGGCAGCAATAATCCTGTCATTTTTGGCAATCTTTGTGTTAATGCTTGTATATTACAGTACCAGCGGTTGGGTAGCCAATATTTCTCTTACCCTAAACCTGTTGTTTACTGTGGGAATACTCTCTGCATTGCATGCCACACTTACCTTACCTGGTATTGCAGGGTTAGTATTGGGCATAGGTATGGCAGTAGATGCACACGTTCTTATTTTTGAACGTATCAAGGAAGAACTGGCCATAGGAAAAAGCCATCAGCAGGCGATAGCAGATGGTTATAAACGTTCGTATGCCCCTGTGTTCGATGGACACATAGCCCAGTTGATCACCGCCGCTATCCTTTTCACGTTCGGGCTTGGTCCTGTTCTGGGTTTTGCCACTACACAGCTGCTCAGTATTTCTATTTCATTATTCTGCGGTGTTTTTGTATCCCGCCTGATCAAAGAGATTTATACAAAAGGCGGCCACCGCCACTTTAAGTACTTTACACCGGTATCCAAAGCTGTTTTCCGCAAAGCGCATTTTGACTTTATGCGCATGCGCAGGGTCGCTTATATTATATCTGTAGTAGTCGTGCTGGCAGGTATCGGCTCTCTTGTCAACGGGTTTGATTATGGCGTTGAATTTTCCGGAGGCCGCAGCTATACGGTAAAGTTTGATAAAAAATATGAAGTATCCAATATCCGCGAAAAACTGCATAGCTACTTCAACGAATACCCTATTGTGAAAACAATAGGCACTGACAACAAGGTAAATATTACTACGGCCTACCTTATTAAACAGCCAGGCCAGGGGATAGAGCAACAAGTGCTGGATACATTATATAAAGGTTTGACTAAGGGAGGATTTGTTTCCACTGATGTTTCACTCCAGGACTTTAAAAACAAATACATACTAAGTTCTCAAACTGTATTGCCAACTATTTCTGACGACCTTGTAAGAGGCGCGAAGTGGGCAACAATCCTTTCATTGATCGCTATATCAATATACATATTACTGCGCTTCCGCAAATGGCAGTATTCGTTAGGTACTTTCGTATCGCTGCTGTTTAATGTCAGCGCTACCCTGGCGGTATTCTCATTCCTGCGCGGCCGTGTACCTTTTGCCATGGAAATTAACCAACACTTCATTGCCGCTATTCTTACTGTAATCGGTTTCTCAATGAACGATACCATTATCGTATTCGACCGTATCCGGGAATATTTCAGAAAATCTCCGCATGAAGATAAGAAAAGCGTTGTCAACCGGGCTATTAATGATACACTGCCGCGTACTGTTATGACTTCGCTCACCGTATTCCTTGTGGTGCTTATTTTATTTATTGTTGGCGGCGAGGTAACCCGCGGGTTTGCCTTCGCTATGCTCATAGGTATTATCACAGGTACATTCTCTTCAATATTTGTGGCATCTCCGGTACTTGTGGATATGGATAAAAGCGGCAGCCTTAAACAGGAAGTGGACCGCGAAGCGCATGTAGAGGAATTGAAGAAGCTCGCTTAGAGAAATTCCAAACCATAAAAAAATTACAAATCCCATCCTCAATGCAGGGTGGGATTTTTTATTTTGGCTATAGAAGAGTATTCAAATTCCTAATTCCTGAGGCCTGTTAGCCACTTGCCAAAAAAGACCCTATCTTTACAATAGATGAAAACATTTTTCGGGCACATTGGCAAGCTCGTATTGATGGTCAAGGCCGGCTTAAGCCAGCCTGAGAACCTCAAGGTTTACTGGAAAGAGTTTATGGAGCAATGTAACGATATAGGCATTCGTTCGCTGCCTATCGTGCTTGTCATCTCCCTTTTTTTGGGTATGGTGCTTACTATACAAACCTCTTACCAACTGGTAAGTCCCATGATCCCTAAAACGGTGGTAGCCGCTATTGTTCGCGACTCTACAATACTTGAGCTTTCTCCTACGGTTATCTGTATCGTATTGGCGGGAGTGGTTGGTTCCAAGATAGCTTCGGAACTGGGCAATATGCGGGTAAGCGAACAGATAGACGCACTGGAGATTATGGGTATCAATACCAAGACCTACCTCGTGCTTCCCAAAATTGTTGCCGCTATGATTATGGTTCCCTGCCTTATTATTGTTTCAATAGCGGTGAGTATATGGGGTGGCTATTTAGCCGGAATGTTTTCGCACATACTTACGAAGCAGCAGTTTTTCTTAGGCCTTACCACCAACTTTCTGCCTTACAATCTATTCTTTGCTATGATCAAGGCATTTACATTTTCACTGATCATATCCATTATCCCGTCTTATTATGGTTATTATGTAGAGGGTGGCGCACTGGAGATCGGACGCGCTTCCACCACTTCAGTTATTGTAAGCTGCATCCTGATCCTTTTCGCCGATTATGGGTTGTCAATTCTTTTACTGTGACGTTTTTGTGTGTTGCAAATTATGAGGGAATTAAGACCCTATAAATAGCAATATTTTCGTATTATTAATCTTATTTTGGTTGAAGATCCCGAATATTTTTTGTTAAAAGCATTTAATAAATGAAGCAACTATTTCTGTCCGTATTTTTTGCAGCTATTACGCTTTGCTGCAATGCTCAAAGTTATATTTGTTTTGCGCCAAGCATTACCAACAGCCCGGGAACGCTGGCTGAAAAAGCAAACCTTTCAATTGAAGTTGGAAGGCAGTGGGATGTATTTAGCCTTGGATTAGATATGGGAATGACCACCTTAGGGAAAGTAGATGGCAGGGATACTGCATTTTATTTTGAAGCCCGCCCTAATCTGAATATTTTCCAGGTAGGTAAATTCACCAATACGTTTACTCCCGGCATTGGCGTCATTTTTAATGCAGAAGAAAACCTTATGACAGAGCTTACTTACGGCATTGAATATACATGGACCCCATTGATCCATATCAATATGGTTTTTGGCCAATATTATTACAGTGGCAGAAAAACTGCAAGCTCGGTTACTTTTTTTGGTATATCCATCATGAAATATTTTGCCCCATATAAATCGAAGGCGTTAATAAATAAGCACGATTAGGGTTTTATTGTTATTGGTGTTCGTCAATAGCTTAAAATATTTTTTCTTCATATATTTACGATTTAACCAAATAATTTCTATATTTATATATTCACTTATTAAGTTGGTTGTAATAAATACCTGCAAAGTTTATTTTTTTACATAGAAACCAATTTTATATTTTTTTACAAGAGCTAAAATATTTTAAAAAAAATCTAAAAAAACTAAGCATGAAAAAATTTACAAGAGCGATTTTTTCGAAGGCCCTTAAAGTATTCTTTGTAATACTTATGCTTTTTTGCAGTGTGCCTTTTGCAGCGTTTGCGCAAACATGGTCAACGCCGGGTGCATATAGCGTCACTGTTCCTGCGGGGGTAACAACTATGGCTGTTACTGTAACAGGAGCAGCCGGTGGGAGTTATGGCGGTGGAACTGGTGGTAACGGCGGCTCCGTTTCAGCAACTTATAATGTAACTCCGGGAACCACATACTATATCTATGTCGGGACCAAAGCTGCCAGTACTGCTGGTGGCGCAGGCGGCAGTAGTACTGGTGGTGGAGAAGATGGTGGTTTCGGTGGCGCTGGTGGTCCTGGTGGTGGCGCCGGAGGAGGTGCAGAAAGTGATATTCGCACAAACAATACTACGCCAACCAGTGCAACTTCTCTGAACTCCCGAATCGCAATTGGCGGTGGCGGTGGCGGTGGTGGTTATGCTTGTACAGCAGCTAACGGAGGTATAGGTGGCAATCCTGCTACTGCAGGTGGTGCAGGTGGGGGCGCATGTTCTTGTCTCGGTGGCGGTGGTGCCGGCACTACATCTGGCGGCGGAGCTGCTGCAGGGTGCGCAGGTGCAACAGCCGGCACACTGGGAGCCGGAGGCACTGCGGGCGCTAGCGTTGGACAGTGTGGTGGCGGCGGCGGAGATTATGGCGGCGGTGGCTCTGATGAAGGCGGCGGCGGCGGCGGTTCCAGTTATGCAAATCCTACCGGGACCGGATTAGTAGCAGGTTCGGTTACTTATTCAAACGGTACAAATACAGGCAACGGCTCTGTAACTATTTGTTTTGCGCCATCATCCATTACGGGGCCTACTACAGTGTGCCCGGGAGGAACCATAGCATTGAGTGACGCCACACCTGGTGGCACATGGAGCAGCAGCAGTACAGGTATTGCTACAATAAACAGTTCAGGTGTTGTTTATGGCATAACTGCAGGGACCACTAATATTTCTTATTCAACAGGAACCTGCCCGGCAATATTAACCGTTACAGTTGGCGGGATAGCTGCAATTACAGGCCCCACCAGTGTTTGCACCGGAGCAACAATAGTATTAAGTGACGCCACTACGGGAGGCGTATGGAGCAGCAGTAATTCAAGTGCTGCAACTATATCAGGCACGGGTGTTGTTTATGGTACATCAGCGGGAACTACAAATATATCTTACACAGTAGGCTCCTGTGCGGTTGGTGTAGCAGTAACAGTAAGTGGTTCCATATCAGCAATAACCGGCCCTACTACTGTGTGTGCAGGGTCAACAATAGCATTAAGTGATCCATCACCCGGTGGTGTATGGAGCAGCAGTAATACTACCGTTGCCACCCTTTCAGGCGCAGTTATTGTTCACGGAGCATCGGCAGGAACTACTAATATTTCTTACACAGCAGGGGCATGTGCTGTGGGCATGGCAGTTACAGTTGTAAGCGTAGCAGCCATTACCGGCCCTACTACTGTGTGTGCCGGATCAACAATAGCATTAAGCGATGCCACTGCGGGTGGCGTATGGAGCAGTAGTAATACAACCGTTGCCACCCTTTCAGGCGCAGTTGTTGTTCACGGAGCATCTGCAGGTACTACTAATATATCTTACACAGTCGGCTCCTGTGCAGCAGGGGTAGCGGTAACAGTCAGTGGTTCCATATTGCCAATAACAGGCCCGACTACATTGTGTGCCGGAACAACAATAGCATTAAGTGACGCCACTGCGGGTGGTGTGTGGAGCAGCAGCAATAGTAGTGTTGCAACTATATCAGGCACGGGTGTTGTTTATGGTACATCGGCAGGTACTACTAATATTTCCTACACGTCAGGAGCATGTGCCGTTGGAGTAGCAGTAACTGTTAGCGGTACTTTATCTGCCATTACCGGTCCAACCAGTGTTTGCCCGGGATCAACAATTGCATTAAGCGATGCAACAGCAGGTGGTACATGGAGCAGCAGTAATACCACAGTTGCTACGGTATCAGGCTCAGTAGTTGTTTATGGCGCGTCTGCCGGAACAACAACTATATCCTACACAGTAGGATCCTGTTCAGCTACTTTAGCAATAACAGTTGGTCCGCTACCGGCAATTACAGGCATTGCTACTGTATGTCCCGGATCAACTACGCATTTAAGCGATACCTCTCCCGGTGGCGTATGGAGCAGCAGTAATACTTCAGTTGCCACAATATCAGGTACCGGTATTGTTTCAGGTATAACTACCGGAATTACGAATATATCCTACACAATAGGATCGTGTTCTGCTGGTGTAGCGGTAACCGTTAGTGCGCTGGCTGCAATTACCGGTCCGGCAACCTTGTGTTCGGGGTCAACAATAGCTTTAAGTGATGCTACTCCGGGTGGTGTATGGAGCAGCAGCAATACTGTCGTTGCCACAGTAACAGGTACCGGCATTGTTACAGGAGCATCTTCGGGAACTGCTGTTATCGCCTACACATCAGGCTCCTGTTCTGTTAGTACCACAGTAACGGTTAGTGGTACACTGGCTGCAATAACCGGACCGACAACTATGTGCTCCGGGTCAACAATAAATTTAAGTGACGCCACGCCGGGTGGCGTATGGAGCAGCAGTAATACTGTCGTTGCCACAATATCGGGTTTAGGAATTGTTTTTGGCGTATCATCGGGAACCACAAATATATCTTATACAGTTGGAACCTGTTCAGTTGGTATAGCAATAACAGTTAGTACGCTGCCAGCAATTACAGGCAACCCGAATGTATGTGTGGGAGCAACAACAGCTTTAAGTGACGCTACTCCGGGTGGCGTGTGGAGCAGCGGCAGTACAACGGCAGCCACAGTATCGGCAACAGGTGTTGTTACCGGTATAGCTTCGGGGTCTGCCACTATAATCTATACAGCAGGGGCTTGTTCAGTGAGTGTATTAGTATCTGTGGGCAATGTGGTTTCGGCAATTACAGGGCCTGATACTGTATGTGCCGGCAATACAATAGCATTAAGTGACGCCACCGCTGGCGGCGTACGCGCCATAGGTCACGGAAGTGGCAAGACCCTGTTTTGCCGCCTGCTGCGCTACTGCCTCGGCGAGCAGCGCTTCGCCGACGAAACCCAGCGGGAAAGCATCGCGCTCGCGC
>JBIOGX010000056.1:0-10551 GCA_044448445.1 Chitinophagales bacterium | reverse complement strand
CACTAATTTATCCTTTGCGCAGTATAACTCTATTTCTTATTGCTCCGTGGTGGTATTTTAGAGCGGGCAGCCTGCATTTTTTGCATTTCTTCCAGTTTCTGCGACCATTTGGAAGGCGTTACTGGCTTATTCTTATTAGCCTGCAATTGTGCATGAATAGCTTTTTCGTCTATGAAATATTTCTGAATAATGAATTGCTGGGCAATGCTCAGCAGGTTTGAGAAGGTATAATAAAAGGTGAGCGCCGCAGCCATCTTATTAAATACACCCATCAGTATCACCGGAAATACGTACGGCATATACTTCATCATCGGATTATTGGGATCCTGTGGGGTCATGTTCCGGTTGTATATGGCAAGGAACAAACTCGATAGGGTCATAAGTAAGGTGAACAAACTCACATGGTCACCGTAAAAAGGTATGTTGAACCCGAAATTCCAGATACTGTCATAAGTAGAAAGGTCATTTGCCCAGAGAAAATGCTGTTGCCTGAATTCAATGAACGACGGGAACATGTAGTACATGGACAGTAATATGGGGAGCTGGAACACCATTGGCAGGCATCCTCCCAACGGGTTTACTCCTGCGGATTTATAGAGCTTCATCTGCTCCATGCTGAACTTCTGCTGGTCATCACCAATCTTCGCACGTAACGCATCAAGCTCTGGCTTCATGACACGCATCTTGGCACTCGACAAATAACTCTTATAAGTAAAGAATGAAAGGATCAGGCGGATGAATATCGTCATCAGCATAATGATGATGGCATAATTACTGATAAAGCCGGCAAGGAAATAAAAAATAGGAATAAGCGCGTATTTATTGATGTACTTCACAAATGCCATGATACCATAACCCAGCGGCACCATATCTTCAAGCCCCATTTTATAAACTTGTAACGTATGATAATCATTAGGCCCTATATACCATCTCATAGATGCCGATTGCACATTATTACCCGTCTGTTTTAACGGCAGTTGCATTTGGGCCAGGTTTTGGGCTACCACATTTGTATCCTCAGGCTTTATCATGAACTTAATATCCATCTTGCTAAAGCCGTCATCAGCTATCAGCACCGTATTGAAATATTGCTTGCGAAATCCAAGCCATAAGGAAGCGCCATCATTATGAACTATTTTTTCTTCGTTCCTTGCTGTGAAATAATCGTTATCACCATTTTTGTTGCGGTAATATATCTGGGTGCTCATCCGCTCATTACCCATATCTTTCTCGGTATGCAGCCCCATTGTTTGCCAGGTGATGGGAAGACTGGTGGCAGGCATGCCTGTAAGTACAATACTGTAGCGCATCATGTAATCATCCTGTGGCAAAGTGTATAGGATATTCACCTTTTTACCGCCGCCCAGGTCAGCGGAAAAATCTATTGTTTTATCGCCATTAGGCTCATTTTTTATTACCGGGATAAAATAAAAATCAGCGGTTGACTTGCCATTATCAAACGGAAGTATGGCGCTAAGTTGGTTTCCCGGCCCGTTAAATAAGAACAGTGGTTTTTGCCCGTATGTCTTGTAGCCATTTATAGATGCGGCTGTAGGAAAAGCGCCTTTTGTTGAAAACTGCAGGGACACTTTCTTATTTTCAAGCGTTATGGTTTCTGCTTTCCCATGATATGCCGGAGGCTGTGACAAGATGATGGCCTGCGTAGCTGAGTCTGCAGTTGTAGGAGTTACTGCTGCGGCTGCCTCGGCGGTTTTAGCCTTGCTGCTGTCAACAACAGGGCGTGGGTGAGCCTGGGCATAAGCTATTGAGTCTGCTTTCTTTTGTTCGAAATATACTTTTTGTTCGTGTTGATTGTAGGTTAAATACCCAATAAGCAGCGCGGCCAAAAGTGCAAAACCTATAACTTGATTACGATCCATGAAACGGGAAAAATGAGGCGCAAAGGTAGCGCATTTTGTTTTGATACTTTGTATAAAGTTGTAGTATGCAAAAAAACCTACTTAGACTTGTATAAATCGGCATGAGAATGGTACTATTGGTAGTTAGGCTATGCCATTTTTTTAGACATTACGGCTCAATCCTGTTATTTTTGTTTTATGAGCGTATTCTGTAAAGCTTTATTAGCCACTCTTACTATACTATATATTGCCGCCAATGCCACCGCACAGCCGAGAATGAAACCAAAGGTGGACTATGCCGCAAGAAGCTGTTGGGTGGATAGCGTGTATAATATGCTCAGTGGGGAAGAACGTATCGGGCAATTGTTTATGGTGGCCGCCTATTCCGGCGGTAAAAATTATAACGAAGAACTGATCACTAAACTGATTACCGCACACCAGGCAGGCGGGCTTCTTTTTATGCAGGGCGGCCCTATACGGCAGGCCATGCTTACCAACCGTTACCAACAGATGGCACAGGTACCACTGCTTATAGGTATGGACGCTGAATGGGGCATAGGCATGCGGCTGGACAGTGTGAAGAATTTTCCGAGGCAGATGATGCTTGGCGCCACTCATGACAGTAACCTGGTGTACCGTGTTGGTATCGCTATCGCTAACCAGTGCCAAAGGCTGGGCGTACATATTGATTTCGCACCGGATGTGGATGTGAATAATAATGCGGCAAACCCCGTGATCAATTCACGCTCGTTTGGTGAAGATAAAAGATGGGTATCCCGCCTCGGCGCCGCCTATATGAGGGGGCTGCAAAACAATGGCATAATAGCTTGCGCCAAGCATTTTCCGGGGCATGGAAATACAGATGTGGACTCTCATAAAGATCTGCCGGTGATATCAAGATCAGTCGCACAACTGGATACTTTAGAGTTATATCCTTTTAAGCAACTGATAGCAGCAGGAGTAAAGAGTATAATGATAGCACATCTTGAAATACCGGCATTGGATACTGCGGCACATATACCGACAACCTTATCAAAAAATATAGTTACTAACCTGCTGAAAAATAAATTAGGCTATACAGGGCTGGTTATTACCGATGCATTGGGTATGCAGGGCGTAACAAAGTATTTTCCTGCAGGTGAGGCAGACCTTCGGGCATTTGAGGCAGGCAATGATATTTTGTTATTCCCGCAGGATGTACCTGTTGCTATCGGGAGGATCAAAAATGCTATTGATAGCGGTGTCATACCAATGACTGCACTGGAAACAAGCGTTAAAAAAATACTCAGTGCAAAGTATGATGCGGGATTGGCAAAGAGAAAGGATATTGATACTACCGGCATCACCGATGATCTTAACCGTAATGTGGATGCAATACGAACCCAGGTAGCCAAAGCCGCTATAACCGTTGTGAAAGACGATAACCAGGTGCTTAACAAGATCAATGAAAACATGCGTATCGGGTATGTGGGTATCAATGCCAATATCTCAACGCCATTGTATGAAGCCCTGCAGGACGAATTTAATAACGTAAGTAAAGCATGGATACACAAGGGCAGTACGGCAGACAGCATACAAAAGATATTGGATAACCTGTCAAAATATGACGCGACGATCTTAGCTATTCATAATCTTAGCTTTACCCCAGGTAATAATTACGGGCTTAGTGATGAGGCGATCAACTTTTTGCAGCAGGCAGGGTGCAGGAACAATGTAATAGTGGTGCTGCTCGGCAATGCTTACGCCATGCAATATTTTTGCGGCGCGCAGTCCGTATTGGTAAGCTATGAAGATGATACCCTTACTGAACGTGCAGTAGCCGATGTGCTGCTGAAAAAAACAAAAACAAAAGGAAGGCTGCCGGTAACCGCATGTATCAACGGGCGGAGCGTTTGCCCCGCACCCGCAAAGTTGCCTGTAGTCACTAAAGCCCCTTCTAATGAACTGGCAAGAGTGTTTTATCCGCCCGATGCAGGTGTTGTTGACCAGAATGCGCTTGACCGATTAGACATGTTCATGGCGCGGAATATAGCGGATGGCGTATTCCCTGGATGCCGTGTGCTGGCTGCGCATAATGGTAAAGTATTTTATGATAAGGCGTTTGGACATCTTAAGTATAATAAAAAAGAGAAGGTGGACACCAATACGCTGTATGATATGGCGTCCTGCACAAAGGTTCTGGCAACAACATTATGTGTAATGCGCCTGTATGAACAGGGCAAACTGGACCTGAATAAAACCATTGGCGACTACCTGCCACAGGCTAAAGGAACCAATAAAGCGAACCTGCACATAAAAGATGTATTGCTGCACCAGGCCGGGCTGAGAGGGTGGATACCTTTTTATAAAGAAACGGTGGATGATAATGGAAAACTGAAAAGCGATCTCTACAGGAAATTCCCCACTGTTGGCTTTAATGTAGAAGTTGCGAGGAATGTTTACCTGCGCGATGATTACCTCGATACCATGTGGAGCAGGATATATGCAAGTCCGCTGGATAATGCAGGCAAAATGGTATATAGCGACCTTGATTTTTATTTTCTCATGGCTGTCGTGAAGCAGATCACCGGAAAAACCCTGGACAAATATGTGGATGAAGAGTTTTACAAACCAATGGGATTGAAACGAATAACTTACAACCCCCTGAATAAATTTGACACGCTTCAAATAGCCCCGACAGAAATAGAGATCACATTCCGCACCCAATTGGTTTATGGCTATGTACATGATCCGGGAGCGGCGATGCTGGGCGGTGTGGGCGGCCATGCCGGTATTTTTGCCTCGGCAGAAGATGTTGCCGCCATCTTCCAGATGTTGCTGAACAAGGGCGTATATGGAAGCAGGCGTTATTTTAAGTCCGCTACGGTTGACCTCTTTACCTCCTACTGCAGCGCCATTAGCCACCGGGGATTAGGTTTTGATAAACCCTTGCCGGAAGATGATGATGGCGGCCCGGCAGGAGACCGATGCAGCGGGCTTGCTTTTGGGCACCAGGGTTTTACAGGCACCTGTGCATGGGCAGATCCTGCAACAGGTATTGTGTTCGTGTTTTTGTCTAACCGCGTATTTCCTTCAGGAGCAAATACCAAAATCAATAAGCTCAATGTGCGCACAACGGCACAGGATTATATTTATCAATCCTTAGGAATACCCGTTGATCATAACAGGCTTACTGTTTACCATACAGAGATCGGGAAATAACCATTTGACAGGGGCAGTATGCAGATAGCAGACACATAGAAAACTCCATCTGGTAAGGGAATGTTAATTATTGCTGATACTTATCTGTATTCTGTCACTTATAGAAGTTATTACAAATGGTTTTTGTTTTTTTGCGACACTATTATTGGCTTTACTATTTAAGTTGCTGAAACGTTACACACTCATGAAATACCTGTTCATTGCTATACTCTTTTTATTTTCTATTCCCGGCAGTATAGGACAGACCTATACTATTAAGGGCAATATAACTGATACGTTAAACAATGTACCGCTATATCGTTCATCAGTAGTGCTGATCCGCATTTCTGATTCAGTCATCGAAACATATACCCGCTCAACAGCTAATGGCAATTTTGAACTACGTGTGCCGAAGCAGGGCAAGTATATTCTAAAGGCCACTTTCCCGGGTTTCGCCGATTATGTGGAAGTGATCAACATTAAAAAAAGTATTACAGACTTTGGCATTGTGCCTATGGTATCTAAAGAACATTTATTAAAGGAATTCGTGCTTACGAAACAAATATCAGCCATAAAAATAAAGGGCGACACTACCGAGTACATGGCAGACAGCTTTAAAGTAAAAGAGAACGCCACCGTTGAAGACCTGCTCAAAAGGTTGCCTGGCATACAGGTTGACAAGAACGGAAATATAACAGCACAGGGTGAAACGGTGCAAAAAATATTGGTGGATGGCGAAGAGTTCTTTTCAGACGACCCTAAGGTAGTAACACAGGGGCTACAGGCCAATGCGGTAGAAAAAGTGCAGGTATATGACAAGAAAAGCGACCAGGCTGAATTTACGGGCATTGATGACGGGCAAAAAACCAAAACGATAAACCTGGAGTTGAAAGATGATAAAAAGAAAGGTTATTTCGGTAAGGTGGATGCAGGAGGTGGCACGGATGGCTATTTCCAAAACCAGGCAATGATAAATGCGTTTAAAAAGAAAAGGCAAATCTCAGCATTCGGGATTGTATCTAATACAGATAAAGTGGGGCTGGGCTGGCAGGATAATGATAAATTCGGTAGCGGTAATGGTGTTACGGAGATCAGTGATGACGGCGGTATTATGACCACATTCACCAGCAGTAGCGACGATGACCTGGGTGGATGGAACGGAAAATACAATGGCGAAGGGCTACCTAAAACATGGACAGGAGGGGTGCATTATGCCGATAAATGGGATGGGGATAAGAACCATGTTACCGGTAACTACCGTTATGCTATGCAGAATGTGGAAATAGACGGTAATACAACAACGCAGTATGCCCAGGGAGGCAATAACAGCCTTGTCAGCAACCAAAATAAAAACCAGTTCAGCAAAGGAGAGCGCCATGGCTTTGATGCTATGTATGAATGGAAAATAGACAGTAGTACGTCTGTAAAGCTTACCGCAAATGCAGGCTTTAAAAACTCACAGACATTGTCTGTTTATGACACCCGCACATCTTTTTTAGTCGATACGTTCACTATCCCGGTTAATACTAATCACAGGACCATTAAAAGCAATTCCAACGCCGATTTTGTAAATGCAGACCTGCTTTTTCGCAGAAAGTTTGCTAAAAAAGGAAGAACAATTTCCGTAGATGTTAAAGAAAATTACAAAGATTCTAAAAGCGATGCTTTCCTTAACTCAACTATTGATGCTTATGCTATAGACTCCACTACAATGAAACCTGATTCGACCTTAAGCAAGACTAACCAGCACAAACAAAGTACCACTAACACACTTGCCTTCTCAGCAAAAGCTACATATACAGAGCCATTATCGAAGGTTGCCTATGTAGAAATTGATTACGGCCTGACCGTAAATAACAGTGCTTCCCAAAATAACTCTTACGATACTAATACAAATGGTTCTTTTAGTGATGCCCCTAATAAAGATTATAGTAGCAATTATAAATACAATATACTTTCTAATATAGGTGGCCTTAATTTTAAGTTTGTTTATCAGAAAATTAATTTCTCATTCGGCAGTGATGTATCAAAAGCGGATTATATACAGACAGACCTCGTAAACCCGGACAGTTCTAAAAAGTATAGTTATACTAATTTATTTCCCAAGGCAAACTTTACCTACAAGATCGGAAAACAGACCAATCTGAATCTTACCTACCAGGGGAGTACGCAGCAACCCTCTATTACGCAAATACAACCATTGAGACAAAATACTGATCCATTGAACATTACAATCGGCAACCCTAACTTAAAACAGGAGTTTATTAATAAAGTAACATTGCGTTTTAACGACTTTAAAATATTAAGCAGCCGTTTTCTGTGGTCTAACCTTTCGTTTACTTCTTTTTCCAATGCTATCAGTACCAGCCTGACAACAACTAAACAAGGTGAGAATACTACACAATATGTAAATGTAAACGGTAATTATACTGGCTTTGGATATATAGGGTATGGCTTTAAGCTTAAAAAAATTGACCTTGATCTGGGATTACAGGTAAACGGCTCTGTAAACCACACCAACAATTATATTAATGATACAGCGAACGGCAGCAATAATATCGGCTATGGTATTGGCCCCTATTTCAGTTATAATAAGCCTGATAAATTCGATTTCAACTGGGAGCCTGAAATACAATTCAATGACAACAAATCTACTATCAGCACATACGCTACAAGCTATTGGGTGTTCAACAGCCAATTTAAAGGAACAGTACAATTGCCGTTAAAATTTGAGATGGGCAGCGCTTTGGATATAATGCTCAGGCAGAAAACTAAGGTATTTACAAGTAACAATGATGTAGTGAAGTGGAATGCCTGGATAGGAAAAAAATTTCTGAAGAAAAGCCAGCTGGAACTCAGGGCTTCTGTATATGACATTCTCAATCAGAATATAGGATATAGCCGCACTGCACAGGGAGCTATCCTAATGCAGGATAATTACAATACCATAAGGCGTTATGGTATGCTGAGCCTTATCTGGAACTTCACGCATACACCTGCGGGAGCCCCTCAAACTAAACAAGGTGGTATGATGATAATCCGAGAAGAATAATTATTAAAACGATGACCAATAATAAGATTATGAAACGAATTTTTCTGACTCTGAATATTATGCTACTGGCCGCTTTTGCTGCAAAAGGGCAATATACAACTGTAGGGAAAATAGAATATGAACGCAAAGTGAACATTTACGCGCAGATGGCGGAGATGGAGCAAAGTGAATGGTTTGAAAAAATAAAGGCGCAGATACCCAAGTTCAATACCTCTTATTTTGATCTCGTTTTTGATACAGCAAGGAGTATTTATAAACCGGGCAGGGAAGTGGAAGGCAATGTTTTCAAAATGTTCGGGGGCGGGCCTGCTACAGACAATATAGTACTTACGGATTTTGTTGCAGGAAAAGTTAAGGCTAACAAAAAGGTTTATGAGCAGAGATTCTATGTGGAGGATAGCCTGCGCAAAATGGACTGGACGGTAAAAGATGAGATACGCACCATAGCCAACTTTAAATGCCATAAAGCTGTTGGCAGAATGTGTGATTCGGTTTATGTAGTAGCATTCTATACAGAAGATATAATAGTAAGCGGTGGGCCGGAAATGTTTGGCGGGTTGCCCGGTATGATACTGGAACTGGCCATACCCCGACTGCATACTACATGGACCGCTACAAAGATAGAGTTGATCGCACCAAAGGAAACCGATTTCACTATACAGGAAAAGGGCAAAAAGGTGAATGAAAAAGAATTGTACGAAACCGTGGAAAGCAGTTTTAAAAGCTGGGGTAAAATGGCTCCCAGAAATATTTGGTGGACAGTGCTTTAATATCTACCCATATACCTCCACATGAATATCTTTCTTGTCATATCCCATTTTCAATATCCTTTCTTTTGCTTCATCGGTCATGGCGCGCCAGCCGCATAAATAAAAAGTGGAAGGTGTTTTATCAGCGCATAGCTTTTCGTAAATCGGGTGAACATAGCCCATATCGCCATCCCATTTTTCGCGGGAGAGCGTAGGGCGGTAAGAAAAGTCAGGCATCAGGCGTTCCAGTTCTCTCATCTCATCAGCATATAGCAGATCTTGCCTTGTACGTGTGCCGAAGATCAGATTTATTTTCCTGTGCGGCAACTTGTGATGATTAATATATTGCAACATGCTGCGGAAAGGAGCAATGCCGGTACCAGTGCATATAAAATACAGGTCTTTTTCTATTTGCTCCGGGAGTATGAAAATGCCCTGTGGACCACGAAGGGAAAAAGAACTACCCACTTTTATTTCGTTGAAAATATATTTGGAGGCGACCCCGCCTTCCACATATACAATGACCAATTCTATTACGTTGCTTTCATCAGGCATAGAAGCTATACTGTAACTTCGCCACCGCCTGTTACGCTGTTCATGTATCGGCAAATCGAGGGTTACAAACTGGCCGGGTTTAAAAGAAAAGGTCTTTGTTGCAGGTAACTCTATCCAAAAACGGCGGGTGTTTACGGTAGCCTGCTCAATGCGTGTTACGATTCCTGTTTGCCAATCCGGGACCATTCTTTTTTTCTGAAAGTTAGTTAAAATAATAAATCGGACATTATTCCTTTAACTCTTTACGGTAAACGGGTTATTCTCATACCTCGTATGCAGTACCCTCGATGCTGATAAACACATTTTGAAAAATAGCGCTTGCTTCTTCCCTGAAAGGCTCAAGGTCTTTATATTTTTAGGAGAAGTGACCCAGGAGTAATTGCTTTGCGTTCGCCATTTTTGCCATTTGCTCGGCCTGCGCCGCGGTGCTGTGGTGATGGGCAATAGCCTTATGCGCATCTATTTCCAGGTAAGTACATTCATGGTATATGGTATCCACCCCTTGTATCACAGGAAGGAAACTGTCTGTGAATAATGTATCGGCGCAATAAGCATATCGTTTTATGGCGGGGCCGTCTTCTGTTACCCATTCATTTTTTACCAGCAGCCCGTCCGGGCGCTCATAATCATTACCTTCTTTCAGGCTTTCATAATAATCAGCGGGAATACCATATTCGGCGCATTTACCGGGCAGCAGTTTTCTTCCTCTTGTCTTTCTTTCTATTAAAAATCCATGACACCTAATACGATGTTCTACCGGGAAACAAGTAGCACTGAATAAAGGATCGTCAACCAGCAGGCTGACGCCCTCGGGCAAGGGGTGAAAATATAAATGATAAGATAAAACAGTATCTGCAACCGATAGTATGCTGTCTAAAATTGGTTTTAACTCTGCCGGGGCATAAAGGTGCAGGGGGGCAACCCTTCCGAGCAGGCCCATACTATTTATCAGCCCCGGCAAACCAAAATAATGGTCACCATGAAGGTGGCTAATGAAAATATGGTGTACACTACGCCATCGAAGTCCAAAGCGCTGCATTTGAGATTGTGTTCCTTCCCCGCAGTCTATGAGCAAAACCTCACCATACACAGATACCGCCTGTGCCGTAGGATGCCTGCCAAATGCAGGAAGGGCCGAGTTATTTCCGAGTATGGT
>JBIOGX010000055.1:0-10562 GCA_044448445.1 Chitinophagales bacterium | reverse complement strand
TTATATGCCTCGGTTACAAGGGCTGGATGATCAAGGAGTATTTCGCTAACTACTTTTTACATAATGCGGATATAACGGTGGACCTGAGCAACGGCAAAGTGGATGTGCATAAAACATCCGGGGAACCGTTTAAAATATCCCTTATAGATACCGGGCAGGATACCATGACAGCAGGCCGCCTGAAGCGGGTGCTGCCATACATCGGTAATGAACCCTTTATGCTTACTTATGGCGATGGGGTAAGCGATGTGAACCTGGATGAACTGGTGAAATTTCATAAAAAGAGTGGTAAGATATGCACTATGACGGCTATACAGGCAACCAGCCGCTTTGGGGTGATAAAGATGGAGGCGGACGGTACCATAGACAGCTTTGAAGAAAAACCCGCCGACTCAGGCACATGGATAAACGGCGGATTTTTTGTGATAGAGCCGGGCATAGCCAAATACCTGCACGATGACGCAGACGATATTATGTGGGAGCGCCAGCCTATGGACGACCTGGCCCACGACAAGCAGATAGGGGCATACAAGCATCACGCCTTCTGGAAATGTATGGACACCCTGCGCGATAAAGAAGAATTAGAACACCTCTGGCAAACCGAACCTTTATGGAAAAAGTGGTAACAGCAGCCTACCTGCGCTCAGTATTTAACGGCAAGCGCGTATTCCTGACGGGGCATACCGGCTTTAAGGGCGCATGGATGCTGCAAACTTTGCACTGGCTGGGCGCTCATGTAAAAGGCTACGCCCTCGCGCCTGAAAAAAGGAACGACCTGTACAATCAGATAGAGGGCGATAACCTTTGCTATAGCTCTGTTATTGGTGATATCTGCGATATGCAGAAACTACAGATGGAACTGGTGCGCTTTGAGCCAAATTTTGTGTTTCATTTTGCCGCTCAATCATTGGTACGCCGTGGTTATGAACTGCCCTCCTATACTTTTTTAGCAAATACACAGGGCACTGCGCATGTGCTGGAAGCATTGCGCAGCTTAGCGCCTGCCGCAGTGGGCGTGATGATAACCACAGACAAGGTGTATGACAACCCGGAACGGGGGCTGCCCTTTAATGAAGATGATAAACTGGGGGGATATGATCCTTATTCGGCAAGCAAGGCGGCTGCGGAAATAGTGATCAGTTCTTACCGCCGTTCATTCTTCAGCCCGTTTGATTACACAAACCATGAAAAAGCGATAGCATCCGGGCGCGCCGGTAATGTAATAGGCGGCGGCGACTACTCTGATGACCGTTTAGTACCTGACATAGTGCGCGCAATAGCATTTGGTGAAACAGTAGGCTTGCGCAACCCTGCTTCGGTAAGGCCATGGCAGCATGTACTGGAGCCACTTGGCGCCTACCTGTTGCTTGCGGCAAAGATGAGTGAGGACCCGATCAGTTACAGTACGGCTTATAACTTCGGGCCAAACCCTGAGGATATGCTTACAGTAGAAGACCTCACCAAAACATTTATAGAAAGCTATGGCGCAGGCGACTATAGAAACTTCAGCGAGGACGGCGCCCCGCATGAAGCCAAGCTGCTGCTGCTGGATAGCAGCAAAGCACAGGAGCATATTGGCTGGAGATCGCAAATGGACGCCCGCACTGCAATAAGATGGACGGCTGAGTGGTATGCTGATAAACATAGGAGCGCGAATGAGAAATGCCTTGAGCAAATAGAGAAATACTTTACCCCCGGCCCCTAAAGGGAGATATTCTTTAGTCATGGAAATACAAGATATACTGAATGGTGCGAAGATATTGACGTTGCCGGCATCGCGGGATGTGCGGGGGGCGTTTGTGAAGACTTTTCATGAGACGACTTTAAAGAAAGTGGGTATTGAATTTACTTTACGGGAGAGTTATTTTTCTCTTTCTAAAAAAGATGTGATACGGGGTATGCACTTTCAGTTGCCACCGCACCAGCATAGCAAGATTGTTTTTTGTCCGCAGGGGGCAATACTGGATGTGATTGTTGATTTGAGGAAGGGCTCTCCTACTTACAGGCAGCATTTTGCAACCGAGCTTTCGGGAACAAACAATAAAGCGTACTACATACCGGAAGGTTTTGCGCATGGCTTCAAATCACTTACTGACGATGCCATTACTTACTACCTCGTATCTTCAGAATACAGCCAGCCGTATGATACCGGTGTGAGGTATGACAGCATTGGGTTTGACTGGGGGGTGAAGGAGCCAATAATATCTGCGAGGGATTTGTCGTTTATGGCTTTGAAGGATTTTGATAGCCCGTTTTAAAATATTACGCGAGTGAGACGCAAGCATTATGTCTCTACATAAAACAATAAATTTTCAACCTTTTGACTTTCAAATTAACAGGTAAAGACACCGCATCATCGGCACGGGCAGGAATGATTAGCACAGATCACGGGCCTATAGAGACGCCTATCTTTATGCCTGTGGGAACTGCGGGGAGTGTGAAAGCTGTTACTCAAAAACAACTGAAGGAAGAAATACATGCACAGATCATACTGGGGAATACTTATCATTTATACCTGCGCCCGGGAATAGAAATATTAGAGCAGGCGGGTGGGCTGCATAAGTTCAACAACTGGGACAGGCCCATACTTACCGATAGCGGCGGGTACCAGGTGTTTTCATTAGCTGCAAACAGGAAGATAAAAGAAGAGGGTGTGGTATTCCAGTCGCATATAGACGGCTCAAGACATTTATTTACGCCGGAAAGTGTAATAGACACCCAGCGCAGCATAGGCGCGGATATCATTATGGCGTTTGATGAGTGCCCGCCCTACCCTTCGGAATATACTTATGCAAAGACCTCAATGGAGCTGACACACCGCTGGCTGGCAAGGTGTGTACAGCATATGGGTGAGACAGAACCAAAGTATGGATATGAGCAATCTTTGTTCCCCATTGTGCAAGGCAGCACTTATAAAGACCTGCGGCAGGCATCGGCGGAGTTTGTGGCAGAAATGGATTGCGATGGCAATGCCATAGGTGGCCTCTCCGTAGGTGAGCCGGAAGCAATGATGTATGAACTATCGGCATTATGCTGCGAATATTTACCACAGGATAAACCCCGTTACCTGATGGGCGTGGGCACCCCGTGGAATATTTTAGAGAACATAGCGCTGGGTATAGATATGTTTGACTGTGTGCTGCCTACCCGCAATGGCCGTAACGGAATGTTGTTTACTACTAAGGGTGTTATCAATATCCGAAACAAAAAATGGGCTACCGATTTCAGCGTCATAGATGACGGGCTTGACTGCCATACCAGCCAATACTATTCAAAGGCTTATTTGCGGCATTTGTTTATATCCGCTGAAATATTGGGGTTGGAGATAGCAAGCATACACAACCTTGCTTTTTACTTACATTTGGTAAAGCAGGCGCGGGCACATATTTTGCAGGGTGATTACAATACATGGAAAAATGAAATGGCGCCGGTGTTGAAGCAGCGACTGTAATTCCGGTTAATTGGTTATAGGGTTAAAAGGCAAAACAGAATTGAGGGAAAGGCTCAATAATGGAGAAAGAAAATGTACATATCAATAAAAGTGGAACCAGCAGTAGCAGCAGGGTGTGGGATGTTGTGCGGTTAAAAAAACTGGACTGGTATATTATCAGGAAGTTTATCAGCACTTTTTTATTTGCTATTATGGTACTGGCGGTGATCTCTTGTGTCATAGACTATTCAGAAAAGGTGGATAATATAGTGTCAAAGAAGGTCCCATTGTGGGAAGTTGTTAACTATTATAAGAATTTTATACCGCATATCACCGCTCTTCTTTTTCCATTATTTATTTTTATAGCTACGATCTTCTTTACATCCAAGATCGCATACAAGTCAGAGATCATAGCTATACTGTCGGCAGGGGTTTCCTTCCAGCGGTTTATAAGGCCGTACCTCATTGGCGGCGGGTTTCTTTGCCTTGTTTCATTAATGGCCAATCACTGGCTCATACCTTTAGCCAATAAGCAACGTATTGGTTTTGAAGATAAGTATATAAATGATGCCAACTTTAAGTATGCAGACGATAATATGCATTTGGGTATATCAAGGGACAGGTATGTTTATCTCCAAAATTTTAATTATTCAAATAATACCGGCAACCGATTCACTGAAGAAAAAATAAGCGGCACGTTACTCAAAGAAAAGCTTATGGCTGACTATGTTACTTATGATACAGTAAAAAGAATATGGCATCTGCATAATGTCATCATACGTACTAATGACACCTTAAAAGAAAGTATCAGAAATATTCCAGAAATGGATATGCAGTATCCCTTCACTCCTGCGGACCTGAACAGAACCGAAGCTATAAAAGAGGCCCTGACCACCCCTGAACTGAACCGGTACATAGCTACTGAGCAATTACACGGGCGCGAGAACCTGAACTTCTATTATGTGGAAAAAGACAGGCGTACCGCCCAGCCATTCGCAGGCTTTATACTTACCATTATCGGGGCATGTATCGCCAGCCGCAAGATACGGGGCGGCAGTGGTCTGCACCTTGCCATCGGCATTGTTATAAGCGCATTGTATATCATGTTCCTGCAACTTTCCACTACTTTCTCAACCAAGGAATCACTCAATCCGCTTATAGCTGTATGGCTGCCTAACATCGTATTCGGCTTAGTAGCTTTCTACCTCTACCGGAGACAGTTGAAGTAAGGGGTTAATTTGTTAAAGAGTTAATTGGTTAATAAAGTCGTTATGACTCCAATGTTAAAAACGATTTACCCAATTAACCTTTTAACCATTTAACATCTACAACACTACCTCCTGCAACAACTCACTCTTGTATGGATAGTCAGTATTAAAGTGAAGTCCCCGGCTTTCCTTCCGAAACTCGGCACTCTTTACTATTAAATAGCCTATGGTAATGAGATTGCGCAGTTCGCACAATTGCGGAGATAAGGTGACAGACTTGTATAATTCTTCTGTTTCATTATGCAGCAGATCTATACGGTTCATAGCGCGGTGAAGGCGGATATCGTTACGCACAATGCCCACATAATCGCTCATCACCTGCTGCAGCTCTTTCAGGCTTTGCGTGATCAGGATCATCTCTTTTGGATCAGTAGTGCCTGATGCATTCCAGTCGGGCACCTCATCATGGAAAGATATACCTTCTATACGACCTGCGATGTCTTCGGCGCATCGGTGTGCAAATACCAGCGCTTCCAGCAGTGAATTGGAAGCAAGGCGGTTGGCGCCATGCAAGCCGGTACTGGAACACTCACCACAGGCATACAGGTTGATAATAGAAGACCTGCCCATCTCATCCGTTTTTATACCGCCACAACAATAATGCGCTGCGGGCGCTACAGGTATCATCTGCTCAAATGCATCAATGCCAATACTCTTACACTTAGCATAAATATTAGGGAAGTGGGCTATGAAATTCTTTTGGTCCATATCCCGGCAATCGAGGTACACATGCTCTGTACCTGTACGCTTCATTTCGCTGTCTATGGCACGCGCCACTATATCGCGCGGGGCAAGGTCTGCACGGGTGTCGTAATTTGGCATAAAGGCTTCACCATTCTTATTGCGTAGTATGCCACCATCCCCTCTTACCGCCTCTGTAATGAGAAATGAAGGGCTTACACCGGCTTCATATAAAGCGGTAGGGTGAAACTGTATAAACTCCATATTCCCGATCCTGCCCTTGGCACGATAAGCCATAGCTATCCCATCGCCGGTGGCAATGCGTGGGTTTGTAGTAGTGCGATACACCTGGCCTGCCCCACCCGATGCCATCAGCGTGCAACGGGCAAGTATCTTTTCTATGCTGTTGCTTTTCAGGTTTAATGCATATACACCATAGCAGGTAATATCCGGGGTGGCCTTTGTTACAAGGTACCCGAGATGATGCTGGGTGATAATATCAACAACAAACCAATGGTTATGTATCTCTATATTCGGATAGTTCTTCACCTCTTCCATCAATGCCCTTTCTATCTCAAAACCTGTTATATCCTTATGATGTAGTATCCTGTATTCAGAATGTCCACCTTCTTTGCCGCGCATATAATCTCCTTCTGTGTCCTTATCAAACTTTGTACCCCAGGCTATAATCTCGTCAACCCGTTGTGGCCCTTCCTTCACTACAATATCCACTATCTTCTCATTGCACAGCCCATCACCGGCTACAAGCGTATCTTCTATATGCTTTTGGAAACTGTCGTGCTCCGGGTCGTTTACCACTGCTATGCCGCCCTGGGCATACTTTGTATTGGTTTCATCTGTATTGGCCTTAGTAAGTATGGTAATGGTCTTGCCAGGAAAACGGCGGGCTGTTTTTACCGCATAGGTAAGCCCCGCTATGCCTGAACCAATGATAAGAAAGTCTGTTTTGTGCATAGTTAATCCGGTATTGGGAAATGTAAAAGTACGGTGTAGTTGCTATTCAACACCTTTCTTTTCCCGGATAATATTTTTTATGGTTACATAATCGAGGTAATAAATGATCTTTACAGACAGGCTGTTGGTTTGCGGCGACCGGAACGTGTAATTAGCGTCATCAAAATAGTTATTAATAATCTGCACGCCCGAAGAATAAATACTGTTTTGATAAACAACACTCATTTCGCTGCCGGGCTTGAACTGCCATACCAAACCGGCATAAACATTGAAGGAATTAAAGTTAATATCGTGGTTTGTATTGTAAGTAGTGGGATCAAGCCTGCCATATTTGTTTAAAAATACATATTGTAAATACTTAGCCTGCGACCAGTAATGCCGCGCAGATAATTTCAATGACATGGTATTGGTAAAAATATAGGAAGCATCCAGTGCATTGGTAATTGTATTGACATTGCGAACACCAAAATAAATTGTAGAGTCATTTGTTTTATCTACATAACCAACATCATTCATTGCATTTTGACCGGAAATGCTATAAACCATTGAGAGTTTGTCATTGAACCGGTAACGTGGTGAAATAGCCCAATAAAAAGAATTACGTGGTTTGGTAGAAAACCATTTGTTGCTAATGTTCACGTCAAGAGCAAATTTTTTCCGGTAATCAGAAGATATAAAAGCTCCCGCATAGTAGTTCTCCGGATAGACATAAAATCTGCCCAGGGTACGCGGCTCATAATAATCGTAAGTTTTCAATGGCTCCAAGTCCCAGTAAACACCAAAAGAAAGATAATTTTTCAGCGTTACACTGTGCGACCCGTTAATGTCAAACTGCATAAAAACATCGGGGTTGAATGTACGGGAATAGCCAATCCCGACATGATTATATACATTATTAATGACCCAGAATGGCTTAAACGTATTGTAATTCTGATCTAAATAATAATAGGTGAGATTATTTTTGTCTAAGTAACCGAGGTCATTAGGATTAAACCTGTCGCTGATAGATTTTGTTGATAAAAGCCATGTGTAATTACTACTGGTTTTACCCACATCGAAATAATAACGGTAACCAACGTCTGGTTTTCCGGTATAATACAACTGGCTTACATCTCCGGAGCCATCAGTGGCATAAGTGTTTGATTTATTGCTGAACCTGAATAATAAAGCAGTGACATCTGCATTATAACTATCCCGCTGACGTGATACATTAGTGTTCACAAAACTTAGGTAAGAATTATTCTTTAGCGCCTGGTCAAGGACTATAACATTATAATTCGTAAGCGGTGCGGTTTCAACCTTGCGTGTTGTATCAGTAGGTACATACTCAACGGTAGCGTAGGCAGGAGCTGAGATTGCATTAAAGAAACCTATTCCTAAGTTATGCTTTGTTCTTCCTGATATTTTAGTGGCATTGTACAATTTTGTGGTAGCAGGGTTTTGCGTTACTATTTCATTTGAATCCAGATAACCGGATATTGTACCTGATTTTACAGGTGCGCCTCCTACCCGCCGGGAATAAAACAAATCGTTCTTATTGAAAATATCTAACCCTTCTGTAAAAAAATATCTTCGCTCATCATATTTCACTTCAATTGGCGACAGGTTTAATACAGTGTTGTCATAAAGAGTCTGTCCGAAGTCGGGAACAATCGTCATATCCAGTGTAAAACTTTCATTGAAGCCGTATTTTATATCCAGGCCGCCATTAAGCGTATTTGTGTTGGCGCCTGAATAGTTTTGTGCATAAGCGGACACATAAGGCAACAAAGCTAACCGCACGGGAGATATTACATCGTGTATGCCATCCAGGATACCGGACTGGCCTACAACATTTGATACATCTGGCTTAACAACATTCCAATAAGACTTCTCCCTGGTTCGCCTGATCTGCCGGCAAAAATTTACACCCCATTGCTGGATCACCTTTTTAGGGAAACGCAGTGAAGAATAAGGTATTTTTATTTCCACGCTCCAGCCTTTATCGTTGATGTTTACTTTAGAATACCAGGGAGCGTTCCATGAAAGATTAGCTGCATCAAATTTTAATATGGCATCTAATTGCACACCTGATGCGGTGACAACAAATAAAGAAGCGTTCTGTTTATCGAGATAAGTATCAAAAGAAACGCTGAACGCATCTGCATTACTTCCATCCTCATCCCTTGCAGAAAGCTGTTTAAGAATGCTATCGGGACTGGTATCATACATCATGGCGCCAATATACACGGCGTCATTATCGTACAATATGCTTACCTCTGTGCGTTGCCCTGATGGCTGTCCCGGGTTAGGAGATAATTGAGTAAAGCCGGTTGCTTTATCCGCTTTTTGCCACGCAGGTTCATTTAATTTACCATCTATAGCGATCTTTCCTTCTGCGGCATGTGCATTCAAAACACGTTTTGCAGCCTGCGGATATACATATACCGGTTGCAATATTAAAAATACCGCGGGCAAAACTATATATCGGAACAGTTGCAGCAAGTGACGGATAATATTGGTAATAAAAAACATTGCAAGGTAAAAATAAAACAATGCTTTGCAGTACCCCAAACAGCGGTATTATTTAGAAACAATTGAAAATATCGTATGCGCAGGATATAATAGAATCATGAAAGGCACATTACAGCATACCACAGTAATCAAAAGCTTGATGTAAGCGTAGCTTTTACACCACTAAAAGCAGGCTCATAACGACAAACGCCACCTGTGCAGTTAATACCGTCCACCTGCTTCACGTATGCAAGTGAAAACCTGTTTGCACCCTTTGTATAAGCAACATAGAGATTGTAGTAATTATTCCCTTTTTTAGTGCTGAAACCCGGATCAGTAGCATTCGGATTATCCTTATTTTTATTAACGGATACATTGTACATATCCGAAAAGGATACAGACCATTTCGGCGCAATATCATACTCAAGCAAGGCGAAAACCCATGAGCCATAATCCTGCTTTGTACCCATATATTGCACTTCAGCACGGAGGGACTTTTTTTCGCTTATACGATAAGTAATTTCCGTAAACGGAGTAATGGCATATACTACCTTTGTAGTCGTATCCGTCCTGGTTTGGTACAGGAATATGTTATATTCAAGATATTGCGCTCCAAGCTGGATAATCCATGATTTAAATCCCTGGTAATATGCTTCCGCATAAGCTTCACGATATAGTTTCACATTGTTAAGGGTATTTATATTCGTGTAGGTGAATGTTAAATTCGTAACATCATTAGGCGACGCCAAAAGATTTGCTGTACCTGCCATTTCAGAAATATCCTGTGAAGCAGGCGTGTAGCGCGACATAAGGCGCTCAGGGCGAAGTACAGCGACTACAGGCTGCCAGTTCATCATGCCGTTCAGCAATACTTCATTGGGAGAAGTACGCATAATAAAATCCTGGGTTCGTTTACCGGTAAGGCTTAGCGCAATACCCTTCCTGCCATAATTTATGGAGGTATATTCCACATTACCGGGTTTGTTGACCAATAGACTGTCTTCATATACTGCTTCATGGGTTTTATAAGCGCCTTCTAAGTACCACGAAAAGTTTTTATAGGTAATCGTATTATAAGCTGAAAAAGCATACATATTATACATCGGCTCAAAGCGCTTAGACACAGGGAGGGCATCTATATTTGCTACAACCGAATTCATGGAATTTATGTCAAGTGTTCTGTTGAGTACCCCAATACCGGGAATGATGTGCATTTTACCGGCACTGAAATCCCCTTCGGCATTAAAACCCTTTATGACCGGGCCATACGGGGGTGTATGCACAGCCTCATCAATGAGGATAGCGCTATTATTTTTCTGCTGGCCGGTAAACCCTTTCAACAGGATATTATTGGTCAGCTTGTATTTCAATTCAATACCTACAAGAGCATTGTCTATCAGCAATCCCCTATCCTCATAAGCACGGAAAAGGATACCGCTCCCTACCTGGTCGTAAATAGAGCCTACGGTCATAGAAAGGTCTTTCAGGTCTTTTGTAACACTCCATGCGCCTATTCCGAAATCGGTGCTTGGCTGTGTCGGGTTTTTGAGGTTGGAGTTATTAAAGGCATCTGCCCTCACAAAAAAAGTAAATCCGCTGACATTATACCTGAGGTCGAGCCAGCCATCACTGCCGCTCAGCGCATTATCATACAAGGGGTTGCCAGACGCTTTAATAGTCGTGTCCCGTTGAAAAAAATTAAGGTTCATCATCAG
>JBIOGX010000054.1:0-10739 GCA_044448445.1 Chitinophagales bacterium | reverse complement strand
TTATTAAGTTATTCATTATCTGCACAAACAACAATAGTTCACGAAGTTGCTAAGGGTACTGTGAACTTTACAGAGCTTGCGAACTATGAAAAGACGCATCCTGTTCCATTAGTGCGAAAGCCTCCATTGCAAGAAGCGGATGAGGATGGAGGGCATGTTGTAAACCCTCCTGCCGATCCGGCATTGGTACACATGTTACCAGTCGGTTCCGAACACCCTGTGACGGCATATCTTCCTGTATCTAATGCGCCTAATGATACTTTCCAGGCAAAGCTTTCTGATGGAACTACAATCCCGCCGGATACCCATGGAGCTGTAGAATTCTACTTATGCTGTTACGGCTATCAATAGCTCCATATCTATAAGGCTCCGGTCCACCCATGCTTCAGTTTCATCGGTAACATTGTCTGGTTTTTGGGGCGGAGGTTTATTAGCAGGTGGCAGCCCTTATGATCCGAGAGTAGAGTATGACCCTTATACCAGGCGCTGGATAATAATTTCCGTTTCTGTTAATAGTTCTTTTCAAGCTTCAAGAATATTGGTTGCTGTGTCACAAACAGGTAACCCGACGGGGACATGGTATAAGTTTTCGGTTGTTACAGATGCTACAAATGCTACATGGCTCGATTTTCCATGCTTAGGCTTTAACAAGCAGTGGATTACTGTTACCGGTAACTACTTTACTACGGCAGGCTCATCTACCAATTCAGTTATTTATGCTTTTAATAAAACACTGTTGTTGGCAGGCACAAGCGCTACGGCCACAAGAATAGTGCCCAGTGGATTTACGGTATGCCCGGCTGTAACTTATGATAGCCTTGTGTCGAGCATGTTTCTTGTAGATGCGTATAGTAGTAATAAACTCAGGCTTCGAAAACTTACAGGCACAGCAAGCGCCGCAGTATTATCAGGTACCCTTGGTTATCCTACATCTGCTACTACCTGGGCTTATCAGGGCGGTGGCGGCGCTGATTTCGCTCCACAATTAGGATCTACTCATAAGCTGCAAACAAACGATGACCGGGTCAACAATGTTACCTTCAGGAATGGCAAAGTATGGTGCGCTCACAATGTATTTTTACCGAGTTCATCTCCAAACCGGTGCTCGGCAATGTGGTGGCAGATAGATACTGTAGCAGGAGCCGTGAATCAAAATGGATTAATAGATGATCCTACCGCAGCTATATTCTATGCATTTCCTACTATCACTGCGAATAAAAATAATGACGCCCTTATTGGATTTTCCTATTTATCCGCAAGTGTGCATCCCAGTTGTGGTTATGCATTGCACATGAGTGGAGATGTGGCCAGTACCATGAGGCCGGTGTACGTTTACCGGCATGGCCTAACCGCCTATTATCAAATCTTTAGCGGCACCCAAAACAGGTGGGGAGATTATTCAGGCACTTGTGTGGATCCGAGGAACGACCGTGATTTCTGGACTATACAGGAAACTACAAATACCTCAACAAATATATGGGACACCTGGTGGGCTTTTGTAACGGTTTGTCCTACACGCCCGATGCCAACCCTTGTTATCAGCCCTACATCACAATGTATTGGTGATTCGGCTTTATTTGCTGTAACTTCTGATACCGGGGCGTCTTCCTTTACCTGGACGCTGTCCACGTCAACAGGATGGAGTACTTTTGGTAGTACAACAGATTCTATCTATCTAACATCGGGTACTGGTGTTGCTACGGTTACCGTAACAGCAAATAACGGGTGCGGCCAAGGACCGGCATTGACCTTCACTGTTACACCTACGCTCATTCCACCGCTTCCTGTGATCAATACGCTCACTCCTGTATGCTTAGGCACACCTCCTACTGCTATTTTTTCAGCAAGCCCAAGAAGTGCATATACTACTTATAACTGGCAGGTTTATGGCACCGGGTGGGGAGGTATCAGTGTAACTGATTCTTTTACCGCAACAGTGGGCATTGATACAGGAACGGTCATTGTTTCAGAAACCAACGCATGCGGAACAGGCCCCAATGATACTATCCGCGTAATGCCGGGTACAGTGCCTTCTGCCGATACGGCAATTACAAGCCCTGCGCTTCTTTGCTCAGGCAGAACTGCTGTATTCTCAACACCGGCTGTTCCCGGAGCTACAAGTTATACATGGTCAGTAAGTGGCACTGGCTGGAGCGGCAGCAGCACAACATCATCTGTAACAACCACAATAGGTACAAGTACAGGTTCTATGACCGTGACTCCTGTTAATTCATGTGGTACGGGAACACCCTTTGTATTGTCAGGTATTGCTCCTGTAATTACCCCAACTGGTTCATTTACAGAATCCACGCACACGGTTACCGCCTATACAAACATAACTATTACTACTCCTTCAGAGCCAACAGGCACTACATATACCTGGAATTTTAACGGTGGCATTGCAACACCGGGCACAGGCGCCGGACCCCAATCAGTAAAATGGAATGCAGCCGGTACTTATACAGTAACCCTCACTGTTAATAATGGTGGTTGTACCGCTACTTTTTCAGATACCGTACATGTAACTTTTGGAGTAGGGGTTGGTGAAGTGAATACAAATGAAATAGATGCTACTATAGTACCTAACCCTAATGACGGGTCATTTGATATATTATTCAATGAAGTTGTAAATAATAAGATCTCGGTTAAAATCGTTGATATGCAAGGTAGAGTAGTCTATACAAAAGAGTTTAGCAAAACTCAAAATAACAAACTTTCAATTGCTATAAATGATCTTGTTACAGGAATCTATGTGGCGACCATATATATGGATGATACGGTAATCACTAAAAAAATAACGATTAACAAATAAAGTGTTTCATTTCGCCGCCGGGCATCAGTTTTTCGCAGAGATCCCGGCGGCGTTTTTTTATGCAGGACAGCCGGTAAAAAATATTGAGCCATATCCATTTCAACGGGGCGCACCTTGCAAGAAAATACTTAACTGACCGTAATGTTTTATGTATTTTGAGCAGACTTCTACTGATGCAGGAATCTCATCGTATTAAGGTAACATCGCCTTTCAGAAAGCCTTCTTTACCAAACCTGTCAGTAAAACGCACCTCCCAGAAATAGACGCCGACATCACAATGTTTATGATTGTAAGTGCCATCCCATCCCACTTCAAGTGTATTGCCATTGTAAACCATTTCTCCGAACCGGTTAAATACCCTGAAAAATTTCAGGTCCCTATAGCCTATGGCAATAGGCTTGAAGATATCATTCAGGCCATCGCCGTTGGGAGTAAAAGCTGAGGGAACAAAAAAAGCAGCCTGGTTTACCACCTCCACCTTTATGCTATCATCGCCACTACATCCATAATCGCTTACTACATGAACATTATATGCAAAATGACCGGTGTCAGGATAATAACCCACCGGATCAAATATAGTTGTATCACTAAGGTTAGTACCAGGCGACCAGGTATAGCTCGTACCACCCATGGCGTCAAAAAGTATATGCTCGCCTTTCACGATAATCGTATCATTTCCTGCAAAAGGCCTGAATCCTTCTATGATCAGTTTCCTAAGTGCAGTGTCTATACAATTTTTTATGTTCTGCGAAATGAGTATAACATTATAAGTTCCCCCTTGAGCATAGCTATGTACGGGATTTTGTTCAAGAATAGTGTCTCCGTCCCCAAAATACCACTTCCAGTAAGTAATGGGTTTAATACTTGCTGAAGAAAGATCGGTAAAGTTGATAGGCGCTCCCGGGCATTGCATGCCACTATCTGAAAAGGCGGCATGAAATTTAGGATATATTTTCACTAACCTTATAATACTGTCCGGGCATGTTGACCCGGGGTTGACTACTAATTTTACAGCGAAGGTACCTGTATCTGGATAGGTAAATGTCGGTTCAAATTCAGCTGATGTATCGTTGGTACTACCCATTACGCCAAAATTCCAATGCCAGGAAAAACCGCCTTTACTTGTATTTACAAAATGTACGGTATAGTCAAGGCAATCTACGATATACGTATTGAAGTCCGTGGAGTATTGCGGAATATCAGCGACCACAACTTTTGAACAGTCAGTAACGACAAACTGGAACTCTCTTTTTGATGTGTTTATAAGTACACCATGCCGCCACTCATGGCAGCAAACTGTAACGAGGTAACGTCCTATACGGTTGGGAGTGCCTGTTATTAACCCGGTTACCGGATCTATTTGTATCGGGGGAAAGGCAGTCATCGGCTGCAGAGACGAATATGGAGGAACATATAATACAGGTTGGTAAGGCGGAGGCAACGGGATGGGTTTTATGTCAGCATCGCTTGCGCCGATAAATGCATTACAAAACTCATAGCTGAGTGAATCCCCATCTGCATCAGTAGCCGAATGGTCATAGTACAAAGGATTATTAAGGCATATTATCTGTGGCGGGTAATTTCTGAATACCGCGCTGTTATTAGTATATGGCGACCCCGGTATCGTACAGTAGTAGGTACAACCATTATCTCCGGGAGACTGGATGTTCACAACTGCATTGTTCCTGCAACATCTTTGATAAGATATTACATAACCGGCAGCATTGTTAGGAAAGTAATAGGTTTTTATAAATGTTTTTTTGAGCAGGCAGGTTGGCGGTATATTGCTTACACATGCATTGGAAAAATTTGCAGGCACAGCGACGGAAGTAGCATAACTTACGGAGTCAATATTTACAGTATTATAAGGGTAGGCGTTATTATACGCGGCAAGGTATGCCGGGTTATCCTGCGCTATTGCTTCAGGCTGGCCGTTATAGCAATCTTCATAAATTGCCAGGCTTACCTGGTATTTATGATATACCACGCCTCCTCCTATTAATGTATCACCTAAGTATTTATAAGTAAACTCACCTCCGACAATATGGGAAGCGCTTGCTTCAAAGAAAGAAAGTGATAATAAAATAAATAATATGGCAAATAGCCGGCTATTCATAATCGTTTATGTTGATAGGTATCACAGTAATTAATAAATTCTCTTAGGTCAGAAATCAATTGTCCGGGTACTTCAAACATGCTCATGTGCCCGCAATTATTATAAAAAGATACAAAATTAATATCAGATTTGTAACATTGTTCTAATATTTTTTTATATGATATTAAATTATCGTTAATGCCTGCTATCCATTGTATTGGAAAAACTGCCTTTTCAAGCACATTGGTACGGTCTGGCCGTTGCATCATTGCAGTATAAAAATTAACAATGCTATTATCCTCCATTTTCAAAGCCTGCTCAACCTGTTCTTTGACAACTTCGGGATCAGATCGTTTAAAAGCATCTGAAAACAGGTTAGGCGCCATCTGGCTTATAAACGTATTTTTAGCCCCTTTGCGTATAAGCTCTATTGATTTTAACCTTAATTTTTTCTTTTCTTCGTCATCAGCCAGCGGGGTAGAATGTATTAATGATAAACCGGATACTCTGTCAGGATACCTGTCCGCAAAGGCAAGAGCAACATATCCGCCCATGGAATGTCCGGCTATAACAGCCTTGTCTATACCCTCAATGTCCATAATTGTTTTTACGTAACCGGCCATTTGGTCTATGCTCGTTTCACTTTCCAGTTTGCTGTTTCCGCTACCCGGCAAGTCAGGAATAATAAGTGTGGATGATGCCGGTAATTTATCCCAAATATTTTTCCATAGCAAACCGCTTTCAGGGAAGCCATGCAATAATACCACCGCAGGCCCGGCGCCCATTTTGCGGTAATAAAGGGGAGAAAGAATGGTATCAGTTTGAGAATACATTTTTTAATATGGGCTTTCTATTTCTGTTCCTATAAATCGTGCCATAAATAAATAACAATGCAAGCAGCAGGGGAAATAATTCTACAATGGTCATTCCCTGTACCCCGGTTATATGCAACAGCACGACAATAAAAATAAATACCATGGCAATAAGTGCATACCTGCCTTTTCCTTTAGGGTTAAAAAATGCAATGATGAGATTGGTAGGCAGGCACCACAGCAGGTTGAAGTTATCCCTGCAGCCCTGGTGGTCTGTATAAAACCACATCACCAATATAAGGCAGCCTAACAGACTGGTCGCAAATAACAGTAAAGCGCTCATGATCTTTCCTAACACTCGCAGCCGATCAACGCAAAGGCCTGCGATAGTGAGTATAGCAAGCAGGGTAGTAAGTATAAAAGGCAGGTTTACACCCGCTGGTCCGGCTGCATTGCCCGGTAATATTAATACCGGCGATGTTGCGATTTTTTGGCCTTTCACGGTTGCGCCTCCTATCCCATCCCTTAAATAATCAGGGAGGAACATGATGTCCGAATTGCTCATTGCCTTGTCTATTCTGCTGCCGAGCAATATGTTTACCCCGAAGCGTGTCCAGTGATCCCTGTAAAAGTATCTGTTGATTATATCGCGAAAGGAGAGTGATTTACCAGCAGGTATGGTCTGTCCATAGTGGAAAGCTTTGCCGAATATTTCAGGGCGGGGAAAAATGTCGCGTATGCGGGTTGCACAATTATCAAAAAAGAAGTCGTACTTATAATATTTGTTTTCAGGTTCTGCATTCCACTCAAGGAAATAATAAAGGCGTTCTTTTTGTTTCCAATCAGCTAATAGTACCTGTTCTTCCACGCTTCTTTTAGCCTGCACATATTCCTCCAGGAATGTATAATAAGGCTCAACAGCGAGGCAATAAAGCAATTTCCCCCTCATGAATTGCATCTCGAACTCAGGACCGTATTCAAAAGTGCCATAATTATATACCATGTCGGTATGCGCCACGCTATCTATGACACGAACAGCAGTATGCCCGAATACCTCATAGATTTCTTCATCCCCCGGGCTACAGGTGAGCAGGCTGATACGCAGGTGGCTGCTATCGGTTTGTGCATAAATGGATAAATAGCAGGTAAATGCTAAAAGTAATAAGAATATCTTCTTAAGCATGTCCAAAAATAACAAAAGGCAATCTTATTCAGACCGCCTTTTCAATTAAATGAATAATAAATTATTTTTATCCTTCTGCGCTGCCTGCAAATAAAGCCCCAATATATTCACGGTTCAGGCGGGCTATATTTTCCAGTGAAATACCTTTAGGACATTCAGCCTCGCAAGCGCCTATGTTGGTGCAACTGCCAAAGCCTTCGGTATCCATTTGTTTTACCATATTCACCGCGCGCATTTTACGCTCAGGTTCTCCCTGTGGCAGTAACGCCAGGTGAGAGACTTTGGCTGACACAAACAGCATGGCTGAAGCATTGGGGCAGGCAGCCACACATGCGCCGCAGCCTATGCAACTGGCTGCAGCAAAAGATTCATCCGCTCTCTGTTTTTCAATGGGCAGTGCATTAGCATCCTGCGCGTTACCTGTATTTACAGAGATAAAGCCGCCGGCAGCTATGATGCGGTCGAAGGAGGTACGGTCAACAATCAGGTCCTTGATGACCGGGAAAGGATTTGCGCGCCAGGGTTCCACAACAATGGTATCGCCATCTTTATACTCCCGCATGTGAAGCTGGCAGGTTGTGGTCTGGTGCCACGGGCCATGTGCGCGGCCATTGATATACAAACTGCACATACCACAGATACCCTCGCGGCAGTCGTGGTCGAATGCGATAGGCTCCTTGCCTTCAGCAACAAGCTGTTCATTAAGCACATCAAACATCTCCAGGAAAGACATTTCCGAAGAAATATTCTTTATCTGGAAGGTTTCAAAGCCGCCTTTAGCTTTATTATTCTTTTGTTTCCACACCTTTAAGGTGAGGTTCATATTGTAA
Organism: Chitinophagales bacterium; assembly: GCA_044448445.1. GTDB lineage: Bacteria > Bacteroidota > Bacteroidia > Chitinophagales > Chitinophagaceae > Nemorincola. The sequence goes on along the minus strand of JBIOGX010000054.1, from coordinate 3,007 downwards.
TGTTCCATACGGATATTTTCAAATAATCAACAACTATTTATAACTCCTTTGAGTAGGATGTACCACCTCGTAATTCAATTCTTCTTTGTGCAATTCAAACTGGCTTTCACCCTTATACTCCCATGCTGCAACGTACATATACTTTTCATCGTCCCTTAATGCCTCGCCCTCTTCTGTCTGCGATTCTTCACGGAAGTGGCCGCCACAGCTTTCATTGCGGTTCAGCGCGTCTATGCATATAAGTTCGCCAAGCTCCATGAAATCTGCTACACGCCCTGCTTTGTCGAGTTCAGGGTTAAATTCTTTTATCTCACCCGGTATGCGCACATTGCTCCAGAATTCTTTTCTCAATGCTTTTATTTCTTCAATAGCTTCTGCAAGGTGCTTCGCATTACGGCCCATACCGCATTTACCCCACATGATCTTTCCGAGGCGCTTGTGGAAACTTTCCACGCTTTCCGTACCCTTAATGTTCATGAGCCTGTTGATACGGTCGCTCACTTCTTTTTCAGCCTGTACAAATGCAGGGTGATCAGTAGGTATAGCCTTTGTGCGGATATCATCTGCCATGTTGTTACCTAAAGTATAAGGTATCACAAAGTAGCCGTCAGCAAGCCCCTGCATCAATGCGGAAGCGCCAAGACGGTTAGCGCCATGGTCGCTGAAGTTTGCTTCGCCTAATGCGTACAGGTTGGGCACATTGGTCATCAGTTCATAGTCCACCCACAGGCCGCCCATAGTGTAGTGCACGGCAGGGTAGATGCGCATGGGTACTTCGTAAGGATTTTCACCGGTTATCTTTTCATACATTTCAAAAAGGTTGCCGTATTTTTCTTTTACCACGTCCTTTCCTAAACTATATATGGTTGCTTTATCAGCATTGCTCTTACCTTGTTTATGCGCTTCTACTTTTCCATAGCGATCTATTGCAGAGGCAAAGTCAAGATATACAGCCATCTTTGAGGAGCCTACGCCATGGCCGGCATCACAGCGTTCTTTAGCTGCGCGGCTGGCCACATCGCGTGGTACGAGGTTACCAAATGCCGGATACCTCCGCTCTAAGTAATAGTCGCGTTCTTCTTCCGGTATATCTGTTGCTTTCCTGTTGTCGCCTTTTTGTTTGGGCACCCATATACGCCCGTCATTACGCAGCGATTCCGACATGAGCGTAAGTTTCGACTGGTGGTCGCCGCTTACCGGTATGCAGGTTGGGTGGATCTGCGTGAAGCATGGGTTGCCGAAATAGGCGCCATGTTTATGCGCTTTCCATATTGCGGTAGCATTACTGCCCATTGCGTTGGTAGAAAGATAAAATACATTGCCATAACCACCGGTGCATAATAATACCGCATGGCCGAAATGGCGCTCCAGTTCACCTGTTACCAGGTTGCGGGCTATAATACCTCTTGCCTTGCCATCTATCATTACTATATCCAGCATTTCATGGCGGGAATACTCCGTTACATTACCGAGTGATACCTGGCGCTCCAGTCCCTGGTAGGCGCCTATAAGTAATTGCTGCCCTGTTTGTCCTGCTGCGTAAAAAGTACGTTGTACCTGTGTGCCGCCAAAAGAGCGGTTACTCAGCAGTCCACCATATTCACGGGCAAAGGGAACTCCTTGCGCTACGCATTGGTCAATGATATTTGCGCTTACTTCCGCCAGGCGATGAACATTCCCTTCACGCGCACGGTAGTCACCGCCTTTGATGGTGTCATAAAACAAACGGTAAACGCTGTCGCCGTCATTCTGGTAATTCTTTGCGGCGTTGATCCCACCTTGTGCTGCTATGGAGTGCGCCCGGCGTGGGCTGTCCTGGAAGCAAAACGTTTTTACCTTATAGCCCATCTCGCCTAATGAAGCTGCGGCTGACGCTCCGGCAAGGCCCGTGCCTATCACTATTATTTCAAGCTGGCGCTTGTTAGAGGGATTCACCAGCTTACAGGTGGATTTATATGTTTCCCATTTTGAGTCTAACTGACCGGAAGGTATTTTAGAATTAAGTGCCATTTTAAGTTAAAAGTTAAAAGTCAAAACTAAAAAGTAACTCATGGGGTTACTTATTCTTAACTGACCCATTGCATATAAAAAGCAACCGGCATCATTGCGAATATCAGTGGTATAATGATTGAAAACGCAACACCCAAAACACTGATACAACTTTTGTATCTGTGGGCAGCGAGGCCAAAAGTCTGGAAACTGCTGTAAAATCCATGCATCAGGTGCCAGGCAAGTGAAATGCACGCTAAAATGTACACCACAACTACCCATAATTCTGAGAAAGTAGTCTTCATATTATTATACAGGTCGTCTTCCTTCCAGCTTGCACTGAAGGCCTGCCCATAGCGATTTGGCCCCCAGAAATGATACAGGTGTAAAATCAGGAACATCAGTATCAGTGTTCCTAATAGCCCCATTGAGCGGCTATACCATTTACTGGTTGCATTACCTGCTTTCACGTTATAACCCACAGACCTGCGACTGATGTTCTGCCGCCATAACAACAGAGCCTGGACAATGTGGATAAGGAATGCGGCAAACAAACCAATCTCCACGATCCTTATCGCCGGGTTGCCACCCATGAATGCCGCAGCGCCGGTAAAATGTTTTCCCTGGTCATTGGGCCAGAATACCATGGCATTCACGTAACAGTGTACCACGAGAAAAATAGTGAGAAACAAACCTGTTGCGCCTACTAATATCTTTTTACCTATAGACGTTTTGAAGTAATTATTCCAGTTCATAAGATCCGGCTGTATTTAGAGAAGATTATTGAAATGCACCACAAAGATAATAACCGAAAAATTAAATCCTAATAGCACTGACCAATGTCATTTATTATTAAACAGTCAAATTTGTAAGAATGTGATATGGTATGAGTAAGCCAAATTTTCACTGTACTTATTTTTTGCTGCGGGAATGGAAAATACATATACGAATACTTACTGTTATTTACATTTCAATTGTTAGCTCGTCAATTTTGAATCATTGTTGTTCGGTATAAAAT
>JBIOGX010000053.1:0-10795 GCA_044448445.1 Chitinophagales bacterium | reverse complement strand
GTTCAGTAGCGCTGCTTCAATAGCGCAAACCGGTTCAACTGTCGGTACTGTTTACGGAATGTCAGCCGGTGTTGCAACCATTACTTATAGCTATAATACCGGTTGTTCTGTAACCAAACAGATCAGCATAGTTAATTGCAGTAATGAGGTTACTATATTTCCCAACCCGGTAAAAAACAAATTAATTATACAGGCTGATACTGCACTTTATCATTCTTATTCTATAATTAACTGTATCGGGCAGGTAATTATCCATAGAGAACTAACGCAAACACTGACAGAAATAGATACCACGTCATGGTCTGCAGGCATTTATATAGTCCGTCTATGGGGGACATTAACTTATATCAGCAAATTAGTAAAGGAATAAATGCTTTTGGGCTTACTTTTTTACCAGCATAAACCTAAAAAATGCGAAAAAGAATAGGGCCAATTTTTATCGCGGCATTATTAACGTTGGCTGCTTTGATAGCGGTTATGTACACCTCATGCAAAAAGGATACGTGTTCGGGAGTTATTTGTCTCAATGGCGGCACATGCAGCGGTGGCCGTTGTAAATGTCCTGCGGGTTATACCAGTAAAAATTGCGAAACGATAGCAACCACTTATATCACTTACAAAAATAATACTTTTACGCCTGTTACTATAGTAATAAATGGCAAGGCTTCGGTAATTGCTGCTAGTCACTCTATTACCTATTCCGGTCAATACACTACTTATTTATTCGGCTCTGCTTCAACATCAGGAAGCACAGATTCCGGTGAAGTGGTAGGAGATTTGATAACGTGGAATATTGCTAATCCGTTTCCTATAAGCGATACAGCAGCCATTGGCCTGGATGTTTCCCCAACCTATTTTTACCTGAAAATAAAGAATAACAACCCTCATTATAGCATAGCAGGTTTTTATTACGGAGATAGTATTAGTGGCGGATATTTTTTTGTAAGTATTAATATTCCCGGCGATGGCGTTATGTATGATCTGGGTTATTACAATGCTTACGACAATAATAATGGTATAACCTTTGTGTCCTCATCAGGCGCTAATCTGTTCGTTAATTTCACCTTACCATTTGTGAATAACCAATACTACATCGCAATCTTTCCTTAAGATGGCCCAAAGACGTTTATATTATCTTTTTATCGGGAGACAGCATGAATTATGTCACCAAATTTTTAAAGGATTAAAAGAATAATCCCCCCACAAAACAATCCCAATCCCAAATCCCCAATTACCAATTCCAATAAAACGTATCTTTGCAGCCATTAAATGGTAAAAATAGCTAACATAGAATTAGGGGATTTCCCCTTATTGCTTGCACCTATGGAAGATGTGAGTGACCCGCCTTTCCGCGCTGTATGCAAGGAAAACGGGGCCGACCTTATGTACACAGAGTTTATATCTTCCGAAGGCCTCATACGCGACGCTATTAAAAGTAGAAAGAAGCTCGATATTTTCGACTATGAAAAGCCCATCGGAATACAGATATTCGGGGGTGATGAGGACGCTATGGCTATGTCTGCCAAAATCGTGGGCGCAACGAACCCTGACTTGTTGGATATTAATTTTGGTTGCCCGGTAAAAAAGGTGGTTTGTAAAGGCGCTGGCGCCGCTGTACTAAAGGACATAGACCTGATGGTGCGGCTTACCCAGGCCTGTATACGCTCCACTACCCTGCCCGTAACCGTAAAAACCCGGCTCGGCTGGGACAATAACACAAAAAATATTGAAGAAGTGGCCGAACGGCTGCAGGATATAGGCGTAAGAGCACTGACCATACATGGCCGCACACGTATGCAGCTATACAAAGGAGAGGCAGACTGGACGCTGATAGCCAAAATAAAAAATAACCCACGCATACACATACCCATATTCGGCAATGGAGATATTGATACTCCTCAGAAAGCGCTGGAATATAAGAACAGGTATGGTGTTGACGGTATAATGATTGGCAGGGCTGCCATTGGCTACCCCTGGATATTCCGCGAGATAAAGCATTTTATTAACACCGGGGAAACCCTTGCGCCTCCAACCCTGGCGGAAAGGCTGCACGCCTGCCGCAAGCACCTGTATGGCTCTGTGAGTTGGAAGGGCGAAAAACTCGGCATCCTCGAAATGCGCCGCCACTATGCCAGCTATCTTAAAGGCCTTTCGCATGTAAAAGAATTCCGCAACCGACTGGTACATACGCTTGACATTAATGAGATCGAAGCTATCCTCGGAGAGGTAGAAGAACATTATGCACTTGAACCGCAATTCATATAACGTTCTTCCTGGTTTTTAATTTTTAATTTTTTGCTTTTTAACTTTGAAACGCATAGGCCTTATATCAGATACCCATAATTACCTTGATGATGCTGTATTCAAACACTTTGAACAGTGCGATGAGATATGGCATGCCGGTGATTTCGGTACGGCTGAAATTGCTGATAAACTTAAAGCCTTCAAACCATTGCGGGGCGTGTATGGCAATATTGACGGGAACGATATAAGAAGCGAATTTCCTGAAAAGCTAAGGTTCAGATGTGAAGATGTCAGTGTGTTTATGATCCATATTGGCGGCTATCCCGGCAGGTATGCCCCGGCCGCTCGAACAGAATTGTATGCCAACCCGCCCCAGTTATTCATTTGCGGGCATTCCCACATCCTCAAGGTCATTTACGATGAAAAGATCAAATGCCTGCACATAAATCCAGGCGCTGCCGGCAATTATGGCTGGCATAAAGTGCGCACACTCATCCGCTTTGTCATTGATGGCAAGGATATGAAACGTTGCGAGGTTATAGAATTAGGGAAACGCTAAACCTATAAGGCTGGCACATTCCGTCTCTGCATAATACAGAAATATATTTCCCTTTCAGCCCAAGGCTCTTGCTTTCTAATTTTTTTATTTATACGTTTGTTGTACACTCAAAATTAGAATATGACACAATTAAATAAAAAAGTTTCCGCAATCATCATTTTATTTGCCGCTCTTCTGCTTTCACTTCAAAGTAAAGCGCAAAAAGTTGATACTATTTCTACCTTTTCCATTACCGGCTATTTAGATGCTTACTATGCTTACTATTCAGATTCCGTAGGTCCGGGAAATTTTCAGAAATTTCCAACCGTATCGCCGCGCAGCAATAATCCGTCTCTGAACATAGCCCAGTTATCTTTTCAGTATAATGCAGAAAAAATAAGAGGCGCTGCCGTATTTCATTTTGGCGATATTGCCGCTGCCACCTGGGCGCCTGCTCCATATAACAACATAATGGAAGCACATGTTGGTTTTAAAGTTTGCCGCATGCTATGGATAGATGCCGGCTTTTTCAGAACTCACTTCGGCACAGAATTCCTCTTACCGGTTGAGAATATTGCCAGTTCATTAACCATAGGTACTTTTTACGAGCAGCTTTATCAAAGTGGCATCCGCCTCAACTTTACCCCAATAAAAGAACTGGAGATCAACCTTTTCCTGACCAATGGTTACAACACCTTTGTGGATAACAATAATAAAAAATCACTGGGCATGGCAGTTACTTATACTATAGATAATAATGCCAGTATTGGTTATACCAACTACACTGGCGATGATACTCCACCAGGTAAAATCAATAACCACCTTCGTGTACAACAAAATTTATTCTTTAATTTCCAACGCAATAGAATAAAACTGCAGGTAGGTGGTGATTTCTGCCTGCAGCAGAATTCTGACCTCGCTACAGGTAGTGAAACAGCAAGTATGTATAGCGCCCTCGCAACTTTCAGGTACCAGGTTGCCAAACATTGTGCAGTATATGCCCGTGGGGAAGTATTCAGTGACCCGGATGGATTTATGTCAACTATAATAAAAGATTATGCAGGCAACCAGACAGGTTATAAAGTATGGGGAATAACTGCAGGAGCAGAATACAAGCCCACAGAAAATTCTTACATCAGGATAGAAGGACGGAGATTACAAATGGACCAGGACCAGTATATTTTTACCCATGATGGGCTGCTATACAACTACCGTTATGAGGTGATGATCAATGCAGGAGTAACTTTTGACTTATTAAAAAACATTAGGACAAGGATAAACGGTGATTCTCAGCAGCCCGGATCAGGTGCGGTTGAAGAATAATAAGATTTTTTAATTTTAAATTTTAAACAACTATGGCTTTCGACACCGGCAGTACGGGCTTTATGCTCCTGGCCACAAGTCTTGTAATGTTAATGACCCCCGGCCTCGCGTTCTTTTACGGTGGCCTCGCAGGCAAACGGAATATCCTGGGCATCATGATCCAGAGTTTCGTATCTATGGGCATCACCACTATTATGTGGTATATCTGTGGCTATTCACTTTGTTTCAGCGGCAATGAATTGGGTGGCGTTATAGGTGATCTCCACAAAGCCTTCATGCAGGGAGTGGACTTAAACACTGTATTTGTTAGTCCCAACCCTAATAAAATACCTGAATTTGTGTTCTTCGCATACCAGATGATGTTTGCCATCATTACTCCGGCACTCATCACAGGCGCATTTGTGAACCGTATCACCTTCAAATCCTACCTCATATTCTTAGTATTATGGCAGGTATTGGTTTATTATCCTTTCGCGCACATGCTATGGGGTGGTGGCCTCCTTCATAATTGGGGCGTTCTTGATTTTGCAGGCGGGATTGTGGTACATGCCACAGCAGGCTTTGCGGCATTGGCGTCCGTTATTTATGTGGGCAAACGCAAAGACAGGGAATCCCCGCCAAACAGTGTACCCCTTATCGCCATTGGCACCGGGCTGCTTTGGTTTGGCTGGTATGGCTTCAATGCCGGCAGCGAACTTGATGTGGATGCCATTACCGGGCAGGCTTTTATCAACACAGACGTTGCCGCTTCATTTGCAGCCATCACATGGCTGGTCATAGAATGGAGCATCGTAAAAAAACCGAAGTTCGTAGGCTTGCTTACCGGCGCTGTTGCAGGCCTTGCCACTATCACGCCTGCCGCAGGCTATGTTTCCCTTTCTTCAGCAGTTGTAATTGGCACTGCTTCCGGCCTGGTATGCTATGTAGCCGTGTATTTTAAAAATAAAAGAGGCTGGGATGATGCGCTCGACGTATGGGGCGTGCATGGCGTAGGTGGCTGCCTCGGTACTATTATGCTTGGAGTTTATGCATCAAAGGCTATTAATCCCGGAGGCGCAGATGGGCTTATGCTTGGTGGTACTACTTTCTTCCTGCACCAGGTAATAGCAGTAGTTGGCGCATGCGTTTATGCATTTGTCTTTACTTACCTGATGCTGGCCATTATTAATTTCGTTACCAAAGTGAAGGTTCATGAAGAAGCGGAAATAGCCGGCCTTGATGCATCTATCCATGGCGAACAGGCTTATGATACAGGGGTATTGTAAATCATACCCCAAACCCCTAAAAGGGCTTACTCTTATTTTTGTAAAAAGAGCGTTGAAAAAAAATTTTCAACGCTCTTTTTCGCGATATGAATTAGCCCCTTTAGGGGGTTGGGCTGTGGCTTGGGGTATTGTTTAGGTCTATCGGTTTCCCTACACACCCATTGGGCATCTGAATATAAAGTAATACTGCAAGTGTGGCGCTTATATCACTCATATTCAATTGATTATTAGTTTTTCCTTTTGGTATATGCCAGCCATACCACAACAATGGAATATGTGCATCATACGGATTCCATGTTCCATGAGTAGTGCCTGTAAAACGGTCTGCTTCAAACCATCCCGGGTTCAGAATTATCTGAAGGCTCCCGCTTCTTAAATGATTGTATCCGTTTATCGCCATAGTTCGGATCGGTTCAGGCACTGGCGTCTTATCCATGTTTTCCATGTCAATTATGTATGAAACAGGCACATTGTATTTCTTTGGCATCCTGGTCAACAGCCAGTCTTGAATGGATAACTTAATCTTATCCCTGTTTAATGACGCGTTGCCGGCTATGAGCGGCTCATTTAAGAAAACCTGGTAATTAAGAATGTTATTTACCAGTGATTCCTTTTTAAATTGTTCCTTCAGATACATATTCAGGTCTGCTGTTACGTTGAACCAAATACCGGCAGGCACTTTTTTATCCTTCAGAAATTGCGGATTATGCGCTCCTCCATGGTCGGCTGTTAAAAATAAAAGGTATTTCCCCTTCCCTACTGACCTGTCTAAGTAGTTTAGAAAAGAAGCTATTTCATTATCTAATCTCAGGTACATATCTTCCACCTCCACCGAGTTCGGAGCGAACTGATGCCCAACATAATCTGTGCTTGATAAACTGACACAAAGGAAATCAGGGTCTTTACCACTGCCTAATTTACCTCCTTCCGCACCCTCCATGCAGGCCTCCGCCATCATAAAAGTAAGCGTATTGCCGGCAGGCATGGCCTTTACAGCGCTAATGCGGTCTGCCTTAGTTAGCTCATTAAATTTATGAGGAAATACCGGGTCTTTTTCCCCTTTAAACGCTTCTTCATATCCCGTTGAGTCCTTAGTGCTTTGTGTATAGCTTGCAGCGTCGTACAATAGCTGCCAGTTAAGTTTAGCAAGACTGTCAGCTATACCCCTTCTGTTAAATGCCTGTAGCCAGGCAGGGTTTTGGAATTGCTTATCATAATAAGTACTGGTAACAAAATCACCTGTTTTATCATTATACCAATAAGCGGCGTTTGCAGTATGCCCTGCCGGCAGTATCGCTCCCCTGTCTTTTATGGCAATACCATATACGCGTGATCTGAAGTTGGTCGCTAAACGCAGCTCATCGGTAATGGTAGTGGTAAGTAAATTGTTAGGACTCATAGAGGGCGCTTTTTTATCATCACCCACTAAAGACACTGTTGTATCATCAACACAATAGGAACTCTGCCCGGTTTGGTTATCTATCCAGTTGTTTCCCGCAATACCGTTAATAGATGGTACCGAGCCGGTATAGATGCAGGCATGGCCGGGGGCGGTAAAAGAAGGAATATAGTTGATCATAGTATTTTCACAGCTAAATCCACCCCTGAGCAGCCTTTTAAACCCGTCATTACCATACCGGTTGTAATAGCGGTATAGATAATCCCATCGCATCTGATCTACAACAATCCCAACAACTAATTTGGGTCTGCTGAGCCTTTTTTGCTTATGCACACATGAAGAAAATGCTGCAACAAGTACCAAAAAGATGAGAAAATAACGTTTCATTATAGGATATTTGATGCAAAAGTGTGAAATAGACGCTAAACGGTCAGTTATATTTTTATTAATTTCGCCCCATTATTTATTGTTTAGGAACGATGACAAAATAAATGCTGCCATATTGCGAAGTTATTTTTTATTTTTACAAGGCGCCAAAGCTGCGAATAGAAACCTATTTAAAGATTTGGCAACGCCGGAAAAATGAAAAAGAACGAGTAAGATGGTGGTAGTTATTTTGCCATCTTTCCTTAAATATAGAGCAAATGGACATATTCGCAAAATTCGAGAACAAATTAGGGCCGATAGGAGACTACGCAGAAAAATCGCCCGGATACTTCGCATTCCCAAAGCTGGAAGGCGAGATTGGCAGCCGCATGAATTTTCGTGGCAAAGAAAAGATTATTTGGAGCCTTAACAATTACCTCGGCCTGGCCAACCACCCTGAAGTACGCAAAGTGGACGCAGAAGCTGCAGCAAAATATGGCCTAGCAACGCCAATGGGCGCACGCATGATGAGCGGCAACTCCGATCTTCACGAACAACTGGAACGTGAGCTTGCCTCATTTGTAGGCAAGGAAGGCGCTACCCTGTTCAATTACGGTTACCAAGGTATGGTTTCCGCTATAGACACCCTCTGCGGCCGCCATGATGTAGTGGTATATGACGCTGAATCACATGCCTGTATCATAGACGGCTTGCGCCTTATACCGAGCCACCGTTATGTATATAAGCACAACGATATAGCCGACTGTGATAAACAACTGGCACGCGCCACCGAATTAGTAAAGAAAACAGGTGGAGGCATACTCGTGATCACTGAAGGCGTATTTGGCATGTCGGGCAACCAGGGCAAGATCAGGGAAATAGCGGTACTTAGAGAAAAATATGATTTCCGCCTGTTTGTTGACGATGCACATGGTTTCGGTACTATGGGTAAAAGAGGTGCAGGTATAGGAGATGAACAGAATTGCATTGACGATATAGATATCTACTTCTCTACCTTCGCAAAATCAATGGCAAGCATAGGCGCCTTTGTCGCGGCGGATAAGAAGATACTCACCTTCCTGCGCTACAATATGAGGTCGCAGATTTACGCCAAATCATTACCGATGGCTTTTGTGGCAGGTAACCTGAAAAGGCTGGAATTGCTGAGAAACAAACCTGAACTGCGCGAAAAATTATGGCACAATGTGCGCAGGTTGCAATCTGGCTTCAGGGAGAGAGGCTTTGATCTTGGCACTACAAATACTCCTGTTACCCCTGTATTCATGAAAGGTGGCCTCTATGATGCTGTGCAACTCACTTACGACATGCGCGAGAACTACAATATTTTCTGCTCTGTGATCGTGTACCCGGTAATACCTAAAGGGCAAATAGAACTGCGCATTATCCCAACTGCCGCTCATACCGACCAGGATATTAACGAAACATTTGCCGCGTTTGATGCTGTGCAGGAAAAACTGGAAAAAAAGCTATATCCGCAGGAAATGCCGGCCATAGGAATGCACGCATAAAATAATCTTACTTAAAAAAGAGGGTGTCTCAAAAGGATGCCCTCTTTTTTTGTATACAGTAACTATTATCTCTTGCTGCTACCAGCTTCTCAATATATACTTCCCGCGGGGTAAATTAGTGCAATCCGCCGCAGCGGATAAACAATTTAAGGCCGCACTCCTGCCGACAAGCAGAGGGGCGAATAAAAAAGTCTCTATTTTATCCCTTGACAAGTATAACTCCCGATAACGGAATAAATGAAGTGTTGTACGAACATGGCAATAATATGGCCGGGACGTTCATTTATTCATTAGTGATTGATGGTAAACCCATACAGCCTGGAAGGATGGTCTTTATAAATTAACAGGTTTATTTTGCCATCGCTGTCTTAAACTCTGAGGTAAAATGAAATTCAATTGCCGGGTTATTTTGCCGCTCAGTATTCAGGAACCACTCGCTTTGGGCAAGGTACACAAGGTTCCCATCCTTATCTTCCATAATATTGTTCTGCTTATAGCGCGCAAAATCTTCAATGGCCTTTTTATCCCCGGTTATCCAGCAGGCTTTATAAAACGACAAGGGCACAAACGAACACGATGCTCCATATTCCTGCAGCAGCCGGTATTGTATCACTTCAAACTGTAACTCTCCCACGCAACCTATGATCTTGCGATTGCCTCCATGCTGTGTAAAAAGTTGTGCAACGCCTTCATCGGTTAACTGCCTTACCCCCTTTTCTAATTGTTTGGTTTTCATTGGGTCTTTATTCACTAACTCTTTAAACAGTTCAGGAGAGAAGGTAGGGATACCTGTAAACTGTAGTTGCTCTCCTTCCGTGAGCGTATCCCCTATTTTAAAAGTACCGGTATCAAAAAGGCCAACTACATCGCCCGGAAAGGCTTCTTCGATCACGTCCTTTTCACGCGCCATAAAGGAATAAGGGTTGCTGAACCTAACGTCCTTCCCAAGACGGGTGTGCTTATAAAACGTATTACGGGCAAATCTGCCGGAGCAAACCCTTAGAAAAGCTATACGGTCGCGGTGACGTGGATCAAGATTGGCGTGTATCTTAAAAATGAACCCCGTAAACTTATCTTCCTCCGGCGCAACATATCGTTTATCCGTATTACGCCCCTGTGGTTGTGGAGCTATGCGGATAAATGTGTCCAACAGTTCCTTTACGCCAAAATTATTTACCGCGCTGCCAAAGAATACGGGGGCAATCTTACCTTTTAAATACGCCTGTGTATCCAGATTACCGTAAACTCCATGCAACAATTCTACGTCCTCCCGCAATTGGTTAGCATCACGCTCCCCTATTTTTTCATCAAGCAGTTTGTCATTAAGGTCATCAATAGGAACGGAATTTTCCTCAGTTAACTTCTGGCTTGCGGTAAACAGGTTTAGACTATGGTCATACAGATTGTAAACCCCTTTAAAATCCTTGCCCATATTTATAGGCCATGAAAGCGGATGAAGGGATATTTTCAATTCCTTCTCTATCTCATCCATCAGGTCGAAAGGAAACTTTCCGTCACGGTCCAGTTTATTCACAAATACAATGATAGGCGTATCGCGCATACGGCATACTTCCACCAGTTTGCGGGTTTGTTCTTCCACCCCGTTTACACTGTCTATGACGAGGATAACACTATCTACGGCAGTAAGTGTACGGTAGGTATCTTCAGCAAAGTCTTTGTGACCGGGAGTGTCGAGCAGGTTGATCAACGTACCCATGTATTCAAAGCTCATCACAGATGTTGCCACAGAGATACCCCTCTGCCGTTCTATCTCCATAAAGTCGCTGGTAGCATGCTTCTTTATCTTATTACTTTTCACAGCGCCCGCTACCTGTATAGCCCCCCCGAATAACAGCAGTTTTTCAGTAAGCGTGGTCTTACCCGCATCCGGGTGAGAGATGATGGCAAATGTGCGGCGTTGTGCTATTTCCTTTTCGTTCATTAGTCTGAACTATGATTTTTATGATTAAATGATTGTAGGATTTTTGAATTAATAAGCGATGAGCAGATATAAAAATCGGGCTCAACGCCCGAGGCGCAAAAGTATGCAAAAATGAGATTCGCAGCACATTGAATATTTTTGCATAATATTGTTCCTACCATTGCAGCAAACTAAATTATATTATAATAC
>JBIOGX010000052.1:0-10805 GCA_044448445.1 Chitinophagales bacterium | reverse complement strand
TCTCTATATAGCATACACATTAACGTTTAGAGAACTGGAAGCTGCGGCGCGCTTTGCGTTTACCGAATTTCTTACGTTCTACCATGCGGCTGTCGCGTGTCATAAGACCTTCTTTTTTCAGGATAGTCCTATATTCCGGGTTTACTTCACACAGTATGCGGGCTATACCCATTTTTATAGCTTCTGCCTGGCCTTTCGGGCCTCCGCCCTGTACATTTACTATAATGTCAAAAGAAGATTGTACGTCAACTGTTTTCAGTGGCAGTTCAACCTGGTTTTGCAGGTACATGATGGGGAAATACGCTTTGTATTCCTTGTCATTTACCATGATATTGCCGGTGCCCTTGTTCAGGTATATACGAGCTACTGCTTCTTTACGGCGGCCAACTGCGTTTTTCTGTTTTTCCATTTTATCTATTAATGGGTTTGAAATTTTTAATATTTTTTATTTTTCTCTTAATGAATAAGTCCCCCTGCCTACCGGCAGGCAGGTTTAGGGATTTAGGGTTTCAGTTCTTTCGGATTCTGTGCTTTATGCGGGTGTTCAGCGCCTTCATATACAAATAGCTTTTTAAACATCGCACGTCCTAAGCGGTTCTTTGGAAGCATACCTTTTACAGCGCGTTCTATCATCAGGTTTGGGCGGCGGCTGATCATTTCTTTAGCCATTTCTATTTTCTGGCCTCCCGGATACATTGAATAGGTCTGGTATTCCTTATCTTCCAATTTGTTGCCGGTAAGCACTACCTTACCGGAATTGATTATGATAACATAATCTCCGCAATCAAAATGGGGAGTATAATAAGCCTTATGCTTACCCCGCAATATTGATGCGACCCTGGAACTCATACGGCCAAGCGTCTGGTTAGTGGCGTCAACTACATGCCAATCGCGTTTTACAATGCCTTCGTTGGCAGATTGTGTTTTAAAACTTAAGTGTCTCATTTTTAAAGTCAAAAATTAAAAATCAAAATTCAAAAAAATCTGTTTTGCCCCACTCCTTTTGGACTGCCGTCTGCTCCTGCTGCCTGCAACTTATAGACTGCCGTCTGCCCCTGCCAACTAAGATTATTTGGGAGCGCAAAAGTAGAACGGTATTTTGACAGCGCCAAAAAATTTATTAAGAATTTTTATGGACATCTCACAACTAATTGATTATCAATTAAATTTTTCACAAAAATTTTTATTTTATGGATAATGGCGCCATAAATATCCACAACCCATGTTATTAAAAACAATTTGTCGGTGTACAACTTGGAAAATGGCATTTAGGAGTATGCCAGGGCCGATTTCACCTCACCCTGCCGAACGGCAGGCGCTCACCTCTCCCCGTTCAGCCAACTTGGCCGGGCAGACTTTGGAACGACTTTTTAACTAATTAACCTTTTAACTAATTAACTTATTAATCAATTGAGCCGGGAGCAGCCTGTTAAGAAAAATCAATCGAAAGCTTTGTTTATTCACAATGTTGTAATAAATTCACCCCAAATTACCGGCGGAGTCTTTTAAAGGCTTGGCGGGGTATTGAATGTTTTGTGATCAATAAGCGCATTTTTTAAATAAAATAACATGAAAAGAGTTTGTTTATTATTTGTATTGCTACTTACCGTTGTAATGCAGGCCTTTGCCCAGGATACTCATTCTGTAACAGGAAAAATATTAGACGAGCATGGCCGTGGATACCCCGGGGCAGGCATAACTGTAAAAGGCACGCAGATAGGTACTGTTAGTGATGCAAATGGCGACTTTTCTCTTGAGGTACCCGATGGCAGGAATGTATTTATCATCCAGGCCGTGGGTTATGCTACACGCCAGGTCACGGAAACAGACGGTACCCTAAAAGTATCGCTGCAGCCTGCTGCTAAAGAACTGGAAGGCGCTGTTATTACCGCGCTTGCTGTAAAAAGGGAAAAAAGAGAACTGGGATATGGCACTACTACACTCGATAATGAAGAGCTTACATCCGGTAATAACACAAGCGCATTGTCCGGGCTTACAGGTAAGGTGGCCGGCGCCAATGTTACCAGTTCAACTGGTGGTCCGGGGGGCTCCACCCGTATCGTTTTAAGAGGTGAAAAATCAATATTAAAAGACAATAACGCACTCATCGTTGTTGATGGTGTGATCACGAATAATTATGACCGTACTAAATCCAATCAGTTATCGCAGGTTGACTTTGGTAACAGCGGCAATGATATTGACCCCGATGAAATAGAGTCTGTTACTGTATTAGGCGGCCCCGCCGGTTCTGCTCTTTATGGCTCTGCCGGCGCTAACGGTGTGATCATGATCACAACTAAAGCCGGTAAACGCTCTGAAGGCAACAAGCCAAGTAAAATTGACATCACCTACAAAGCTACTTATACACAATCAGACATACTCAAATATGCCGACCTGCAACATACTTACGGGCAGGGAAATATTTACGAAGGGGTTCCGGACGACCGCAGGGAAAACTTTAGCTGGGGATATAAATTTGATGGCGCGCTCCGCCCCTGGGGACAGGTCATTGATGGTAAACAATTAGTAAAACCTTATGTTGATCAGCCTGACAATATAAAAAGCTTTTTCAACCATGGCAAAGACCTCAATAATTTTGTTTCTCTTTCAGGTGGAACGGAAACATCTACTTACTTCCTTTCTTTAAATTCTATTAATAGCACCGGGGTAGTACCCAATACTTTCTATAATAAATACAGCGTCCGTTTTAATGGCACTACGCAATTATCTAATCATTTTTACTCCGCTATCAACGTAAATTATATTAATTCCTACTCCAGGGCTGAAAACAGCGGGCAGGCTGCCGGTTCTACACTCGATAACCTCTACGAAACAGCGCGCGATATACCTATCTGGGAATTAAAAGACCTCACTAACCATTTTTATTCTATGCAATACACGGATACAAGTGGCAGGGAAAGATATGGCTATTATGGCGCTTACTATAAAAACCCTTATTGGGTAGCGCAACATTATGACAACCGCAACAAAACAGACAGGGTAATGGGCGATTTTAAAATTGGATACAAGAACGGCTCTTTTAATGTCTATAACCGTACCGGCATTGATATGACATCCGACAGGTCTTTTTACAAAACACCCAATTTGAATGCTCATCCTGTTGATAGTCCGTTTTATACCGGTGATAATTATATTTCTGCGGGGGGCTTCGGGCAGGTCAATTATACAGGTTTGAGATTTTACAATGATCTTATCGCTACTTTCAATCATTCCCTCAGCAAAAATTTCGGCATAAACGTATTGGTCGGCCATAATACAACCATAGAAGACGATGGTTCGCTTAGCGCAAACATAGACCCGGGAACAAACGGCCTCGTAATACCTAACTATTATAATTTCACTAACAACCAAAGTGCTGTTGTGGTTAATAACACCATAACCCAACGCAGGCTCATTGGCCTTTATGGCGATATTAACCTCAGTTACCAGAGAGAATTATATCTTGAGTTTACGGGACGTAATGACTGGTCTTCAACCCTGGCGCAAGACCATAATTCTTATTTTTATCCGGGCGCTAATGCGTCATGGGTATTTACCGAAAGGATCAAGGGAACTAATTTTAGCGACAAAGTATTGAATTATGGTAAAGTACGCATGGGTGTATCTGGCGTAGGCAGCGATGCGATAGCTTATGCCAATAACAGCGCGGGATATAGCCAAAGCCCTATTTCCAGCGCGTTTGGCTCTATCGTTCCTCCTTTTAATGGCGTACCCGCATACCAGATCAGCAGTACTTTCGGTAATCCTGGCTTAAGGCCTGAAAAAACCCGCGATTTTGAAGTAGGAACTGATCTGTCTTTTTTAAAGAACAGGATCAGTTTGTCATTTACTTATTATAATTCAGTTACCCATGATCTGATCACAGCCGTATCGCTCCCTCCATCTTCAGGTTTTTCTTTTGAGTATGAAAACATAGGTGATATCAGCAATAAGGGCGAAGAATTAAGTATCAGGGGCACGCCCATATCTACAAGATGGGGGTTGAAATGGGATGTCTTCGGTACCTATACACATAATGTCAGCAATGTGATCAGCCTGACAAATGGCCTTGATCATGTATCGCTTGGCGGATATAACGGTATGGATATTGTAGCCGCCGTAGGACGCCCTTATGGCACTTTCTATGCGGCTGATATACAGTATTGGAATGGTCACCCCGTAGTTGACCAAAATACCGGTTTGCCGGTGGCTACCACCAAGCCTGTTTACAGGGGCACTTACCAGCCTAAGTTCCAGGCCTCATGGGGAACTGAGCTTACTTATAAAGGCCTCAAACTCCACGTATTGTTTGTTACCAAGCAGGGCGGCCAGTTCTACAGCCGTAATAAAATGAATATGGACTTTAATGGCACTTCTCCCGAAACTATTGTCAACAATCGCGATCCTTATGTTTGGGCTAACTCAGTTTACCAGGTTGCCGGCACAGGACCGGGCACCAGTACTCCCGCAGTTTACCAAACTAACACAACCCGCTTTTCGCCCTATACTTATTATACCAATATAGAAGGCAACAACCTGCCCGCCCAGGGACTCGTCAATGCAAGCTATATAAAACTACAGGAACTGGCGATTTCTTATAAGATACCCCAAAAATATTATAAACGCAGCCCGTTTGGCACACTTGAAGCAGGATTGTTTGGAAACAACCTGCTCCTCTGGACTGCGACAAGCAATAAGTATGACGATCCCGAAGAAACTTCAGCGGGAGCAACAGGAAACGGACAAGGATTTAACTTCACGGCGCGCCCTTCTTTGAGGAACTACGGGCTGTTCTTAAAAGTTACTTTCTAAACCTTAATTATTAAAATTTATTTTATGTCAATAAATAGAAAAATTATTATCACTGTTGCGGTAGGCCTTGTTTTTGGTATATCATCGTGCAGAAAATTCTTCAATGTCAATCAAAACCCTAACCAGTCCGCTACTGCTACCGTACAGACTTTACTGCCTGCCGCCGAATTATATGTGGCATCCACTGTGGGTGTTGATCTGCAGATAAATGGCTCTATTTGGGGAGAATACTGGACACAGGACCCCGGCGCCAGCCAATACCGTTCTGTAGAACAATATGCTCCCGGGCAGGATTATTTCTCTACTCCCTGGCTCAACCTCTATAAAGCAGGTGAAAATTTTTACCAGCTCGGTATTCTTGCCGATACGGGTAAGAAGAAACAATACAAGGCGATAGCATTGATAATGAAGGCATATACCTTTCAGTTGATCACAGATGCCTGGGGCGATGCGCCATATACGCAAGCCCTGAAAGGCCAGCCGGTGGATAGTAACGTTACCAACCCGAAATATGATTCCCAGAGAGTCATCTATAATAGTATATTAGCTAATATTGACTCTGCCTTGAAATTAATTAATCCTTCTGATGCTGTATTACCTGGCAACGACGACCTTATTTATGGTGGCGATATGGTTAAATGGAGGAAGTTTGCCAACACTCTAAAGCTCCGCATCTATTTGCGTATGAGCGCAATAGACCCCATCACTGCGCAGGCCGGAATTGCAACTATGTATGCTGCTAACCCCGCCTTTATCGGGAATGGAGATGATGCGAAAATAGCGTTTGGATATACCGCTTCAAGCAAAAGCCCGCTTTATGCCGAGGCAAGTTCTACAACTCTTGCCGGCATACAAAATCTCGTAGGCAGCAAAACTTGTATTGACAGCCTGAATGCTGATAACGATTATAGATTGTTTATATTTTATGAAGCCACGTCATCCGGTAGTTTTACAGGTATTGCCCAGGGAAATTATGATGCGGTAGTAGCAGGAGGCTCATTCTCACTTCCCAGCCCTTACGTAGCCGGAGATGCTAATAATGCCAAGTCTGCCAATGCTCCGGTAAACCTGCTCACCAGTTACGAAAGCTATTTCTTGCAAGCAGAAGCTTTTGCACGTGGATGGGCAACAACAGGCCTGGATGATTCTACACTTTTCTACCAGGGGATTTACGCCAATTTTAATTACTACTCATCTGATTATACCGATCTTAATATTACTTGGCAGGATACTACAGGTCTCTATAAAGGCCGGGGCTATGTTTTACCAAGCGGAGATACACTTAAATTACCTGTAATGCTCACTGCCAGCTTTGCTTACTATAGTTATTTATACGGAGATACCACTTACCTCACTACTCCCGCAATACATGTACCTGCTTTTTGGAGCGTATATAAAAGATCAATGCCGCTGGCGCAGAGAATCAAAACCATCATTACCCAAAAATGGTTCTGCATGTGCGGCAACCAGGGCTTTGAAGCATGGTGCGAACAGCGCCGCACAGGATATCCCGACTTCTTTGTTATTTCTCAAAACAGCCTCATCGGAAATAACCTCCCCAAAAGGTTCCTTTACCCTACTTCTGAAAGCACAAGGAATGCTAATTTCCCGGGTGTAGCGCCTATAACTGCTAAAATGTGGTGGGATCTATTTTAATTATTTAAACAAAAGAAAATGAAGAAAATATTAATTGTATCAGTTTTGGCAGCTTTAGCTTATACGGGCTGTAAAAAGAAAGAGAGCACGGTTTCGAGGGTTGTTACTGCATCTACGCCCCAGGTAACCATTACCGGGCCGCAATATGTCAGCCTTCATATAGGGGATAATTTACCAACTTTCACCGCTGTTGCTTACGATACTTTTTACAGGGACTCTCTCCCTGTTGTTTTTAACCAGGCTGGGTTCGACAATACTACTCCCGGTTTATATGTTATTTCTGCCTCGGCAAAAAACAAATATGGCTATATTGGGACTGCTCAGGTTTATGTGGCAGTTACTGAAATTTCAGATACGCTCAATTTGTCAGGTTGGTACTTAAGGTTGGCCACTCCTGGCCGTGTAGCTTTTGTTACCAAAAAAGCAAGAGGACTATTTGTAACAAGTAATGTTGGAGGCGTTGATACTTCAGATCCTACCACTGGCCCTATAGTCCGCGCGGTTTTTGCTGTAACCAGCCCTACTTATCTTACTTTTGGCTCGCAACAGGTGCTCGACGGAGGGGTATTAACACCTTTGACCTCAAATTCGGAATCACTCGTCATGGCCCCAACCCCGCCCCCACCGGATACAACGCTCAATTATGCAATTAAAGAATCTAGTTTCGGGTCACAGGTTCGTACATTCGTTAAGCAATAATATTTATAAATAAGAAGCATTACTCACTCCCTGCCTTTCTTGCAGGGAGTTTTTTTTATGCCGTAGATTCCAATAGTACCCGCCTGTCCCCAACAATTGCTATCTGCCAAATCCTGTCATTCCGACGAAGGAGGAATCTCCTCACCGCTCGCAATTAGCAATATCATGGAACTGATATCTATTGCGGTAGCAAATTATGGTAATGCCATAGATAAAAGCAGAGAGTATTTCAGCGCAAAATATTTCATTACCCTTTCATAACTATTTGGTCTGTCCATTTTTCATTACTTTTCCGTTAAATAGTTTTATAATGAAAAAGACCGCCGGCTTTTTACTGATCGCACTTGCCTGCTTTTGTTTGTCGTTTAAGGGCGACAAGACAGAAAAAGTGGATCTCCATACTTTAGTACTGATCAAGAACGAAGGTTTTAATAATTCTAAGGTCATGGAGACCTTGTTCCAGCTATCTGATGTGAACGGGCCACGGCTTACCGGGTCAACAGGCATGAAGAATGCGGAAAAATGGGCTAAAGAAAGGCTTGAAAGCTGGGGACTTGAAAATGCACAAATAGAACCCTGGGGCGGTTTTGGAAAAGGCTGGGAGGTAAATAAGTGTTACATAGCCATGACAGCGCCTTACTACCAGCAACTGATCGCCGTTCCGAGAGCATGGACGCCGGGCACTAACGGATTGGTGAGCGGGAATGTTACCCTTGTAAAAATAGACGGCGCAGCAGACATGGCTAAGTACATGGGAAAGCTAAGGGGTAAGATTGTAATATTACCCACGCCCAACGATGAAACCAAACCTAATTTCACCCCTGACGCAAAACGGCTTTCTGATTCCGAATTGTACAAACTGTCTTTTGACCCGCATATTGATGAAGGTGTAACAAACCTTAGCCAGTCGCCTAAAATGCCGCCTCCTAATCTGAGAGCGCAAAGTATTCAAAAGAGAAAGGACCTGGATTCTTTCCTGTACTCAGAAGGCGCAATAGCAGTGCTCAGCGGCGGACGCGGAACTATGGGGACCGTTTTTACTTCGAATGGCGCTCCGCGCGATTGGGATGCCAAACCCGTACTGCCGGAACTGGAAATGGGCAGTGAGCATTTGGGAAGATTGATAAGACTGCTGGAAGCCGGCAAAGACGTGTCCTTAGAAGTAGATACCAAAACTACATTCCTGATGACAGACTCTGTTGAGAATGATGTAGTGGCAGAAATTCCCGGCGCCGACCCAAAGCTGAAAGATGAGTTGGTGATGTTGGGCGGGCACATGGACTCGTGGCACGCCGCTACCGGCGCTACCGATGACGGCGCGGGCGTGGCGGTAGCCATGGAAGCAATGAGGATATTGAAAGCTATCGGCATCAAACCCCGCCGTACTATACGCATAGCGCTGTGGAGCGGTGAAGAGCAGGGATTGCTGGGATCACGGGGATATGTGAAAAACCATTTTGGCGACAGGCTGACCATGGAATTAAAACCTAACCACGCAAAGGTGTCTGCTTATTTTAATTTAGATAATGGCGGGGGTAAGATACGCGGTATCTACGCACAGGGTAATGATGAGGTGAAGCCGATTTTTGAAGAATGGCTGGAACCATTTCATGATCTGGGAGCAAGTACGGTTACCCTTCGTAATACAGGCTCTACAGACCATATATCTTTTGACGAGGTGGGAATACCGGGATTCCAGTTTATACAGGACGGCCTTGAATATGGAACCCGCACGCACCATACCAATATGGACTCCTACGACCGTGTTAGTTCCAATGACCTGATGCAGGCGTCTATTATTATGGCTTCATTTGTTTACAATGCGGCCATGCGGGATGAGAAACTGCCGAGGAAGCCATTACCGAAAGTGAATCCTTCGCCGGATAGTTACAGGAGATGATTATATAGTGCAGGTAGTAAGCCCATCTGCGGGGCTGAGCGTGATAAGAAAAATCATTTTATTTCATCCAGTTTCCGGGATCTATACGCCATTGTTCGAGAGTCGCTTTTTGTTCGGGAACGATCAGTTTCTGTTCTTCGCATACTTCCATAAGCGCGGTGTAGTTGCTGATGGTATAAAGAGGTAATCCGGCCTGCCTGAAAGCATCATCGGCAACAGGGAAGCTATAGGTGAACAGCGCGCACATGCCCAGCACCCTGGCGCCTTGCTCACGCAATACGTCAACAACCTGCAGGCTGCTTTTACCTGTGGAGACGAGGTCTTCAATCACCACAACTTTTTGTCCTTTTTCCAATACACCTTCTATTTGATTGCCCATGCCATGTTCTTTAGGTTTAGAGCGCACATAAATGAAAGGCAATTTCAGCAAGTCGGCAGCCATTACGCCATACGCTATGCCGGCTGTAGCCACACCGGCTATTACTTCTGCGTCAGGAAAATTTTCCAGGATCATGTTTGCCAGTTCGCTTTTTACAAAGTCGCGAATGTATGGGAATGATAAAACTTTACGGTTATCACAATAAACAGGCGAATGCCACCCTGACGCCCAGGTGTATGGTTTGTCGGGGCTTATCTGCAAGGCTTTGATCTGTAATAGTTTTTCGGCAAAATATTTTGGGGTGCTCATAACATTCAAACCTACATCAAATAAGGAAGTTGGCAAAATAATCCGGTAGTATAGTACTTTCTCTCAAAAGTAATTTTAGCTAAAGCCCCATTGAGTATATATTCTCCCTCGTAAGGCCGGGGTTATTTTATCTGATTTGGTTTGGCTTTACATGATAGGCCTCAAAGAAAAATAACTACGCTATCTTTGTTCAGATTTATTTTGGCATCTTTCCTTAAACCTTAAAAAAAGCTGAGGTATGTATTTCTCACGAAAAATATATTATAACGATAAGCCGATCATTCTTACTACGGATAAGGATGCATATATAAATGATAATGCTGCTGCTGAAACCTATAGTTTGTTCAGCGGAGCTACCTTGCGCAGTTATACGCAGGCGGTGCTGGATATAGAAAGGCCAGGCATAATGGGGGCGACCATTGAAGACGTATCGGAAGACGCTTTACTGGCACAACTTTATGCTATGTACACTCCAATAGATGCTGCGGGTGGTGTGGTGTATAACGAGCATGGTGATATCCTGATGATCTACCGCCGCGGCAAGTGGGACCTGCCCAAAGGAAAATTAGATAAAGGAGAAAATATAGATGAATGTGCACTACGTGAAGTGCGGGAGGAAACCGGCTTGGGAAACTTAACCCTTAGAGAGAAAATCTGTGATACCTACCATATCTACGCTCAACATAATGAGCAGTTGCTGAAACAAACAGCCTGGTATAAAATAACCGGGTCTTCAACTGACAAGCTAAGGCCGCAGAAAGAGGAGAATATTATCGAGGCCCGCTGGGTGAGCGAAAAGGATATTGCACCATTTGCTGCCAAAACCTATGAGGCCATAAGGGAAGTATTAAAGACAGCCGGCCTGAAATGGGGAAACTCTGTTGTTTATAAAAGTTAACTTTTCCGCTTTATTTCGCCATCCTCACTTTACAGCCATTCAACAATATAAGCACGGGCGAAAATATTTTTATATATAAAGTAGCTGTCCTTGACAACTATTTTATAATACTTTCTGATATTTTTCGTAAATTTATATTTGTTGTATAGTAT